>JAZQBS010000095.1:0-25664 GCA_045545875.1 Bacteroidales bacterium | reverse complement strand
CTCTGACAAGGTATTCTTCTATATGGTCTCCAGCGGCCAATTATTTGTTTACAGGCATTCGGTTCCACGCTGCAAATTAGGATCGTGACCTACTCGTTATTGTGGATTTCTTGCTTAGCGGGCACAAAGCTAATCACTTTTCCCCAAATACGCAAGGCTAACGATCTTTTTTTTGCGACCAAATGCCTGGCACCTTCCTGTTATTATCCGCTTTTGTTTTCGATTTCTCGAAATGGACGCTGCAAAGATAAGTTATTTTTCGATAACCTGGTGCTATTTTTCGGAAAAATACCTACTTTTGGGTATTCGGAGGGATCGGAGATTTCGGAGGTTTTCGGAATTATCGGAATAGTCGGAGTAATCAGAGTATTCCGAGTAATCAGAGTATTCCGAGTAGTCCGAGTATTCCGAGTGGTCGGAGATAAAGACGAATATGTCCGCGCCAGAAAGCGCGGACATATTCTATCGTTGAAGAATCGTGAACCATCAGGCATTCTTCTGAAGCATATCGAAGAGTTGGAGCAGGGAGGTGACAGTGGGTTCATATTCGATGACACTGTCGGAGTTGTCCCAACTGGAACCACGGAGCCAGATGGCATTGCATCCCAATTCGCGTGCGGGCTCGATGTCCTTCTTGTAACTGTCACCGATGACGGTGATGTCCTTCGGGTCAAGGTGAAGCTTGTCGATGGCAAGCTGGAAGATTTCGGGATCGGGCTTACGAACACCTACCACCGCCGAATCGATGACGACACGGAAGCAGCGGCTCAGGCCGAAGTCCTGGATGACCGACGCCAGGTTGCCATAGAAGTTGGACACCAGAGCAATCTCGTAACAGTCGGAAAGTTTTTCGAGCAAGGGGATGTTGTCGAGCGTGCAGCGTCGCGCATAGTCGTAGCAATAGCCTGCGATGATGTCGACAAAGTGCTGGGCAAGTTCTTGCATATTGTCGATGATGGGCACTTCGCCTTCGCTGAAGATCTTTAGCGCTGCCTGGAGTATGTCCTCGTTGAGCAGGCCCTGGTTAATCAGGTAATCAATCTGAATGCCGATACGCGCCTGCATCAGTTCGAAGAAGTTATAACTGGACTGGATGACGGGTGTGAACTGTACATATCGCTCGGCATAGATGTAAGCCTCGCGGAAATGATCCTTGGTGACAGGAAGAGACACCTGGCAATAGCCCTCCCAGATGACCTCAGACCAGTGCCGCCCTCCGCTATCAATGGTGGCACCGTAATCAAAGATTAAACCCTTCATATATTATATTATATTTTTATTACTTGCGTTTCATGATGGCCAACCCGACCGCTATCCAGAAGAACTCGCGGATGCGCGTGGCGAAACTGATGGTGAGCGCCACAGGCAGCAGTTGGCCGGTGAGCAGATATTGGAGTGCGAGGAGAATGCCGCCTTCGCGTGTTCCAATCTGCATGGGTGAAAAGAACAGGATATTAGCGAACAGTGAACTGAAGGCAACAACGAGCAGGGCATCGGCATATCCGAATGACGAATAACCAAGGGCCTGCATCACAAGCCAATATTCAATGACGTTGACAAGACGGCTCGACAGTTCGAGCAACAGGGCACGAATGAATCGGCCCGAAGGAAGGAGCGATGGGTCGAGCAATGACCAGTTGACCCAACGGCGCATGAACTTCAGCGCAATGCCCCGGCGGTAAAGCCGCCAGAACAGGAACAGCAACATGGCACAGACGAACATCAAACCTGCTACCCAAAGCGTCTCGTCCCATCCGATACGATCCTGTCCACGCGAGATGGTGGCTGTGGCCAGCGCCACGAAGGCTGCCATGATCCAGAAGAGGAAATGCGAGGCGATGTGCATCATCGAATAGAGCACGACACCTTGTGTGGCTCGTTCGATGCCCATCGTTCGCTTGAGCACCCACACCCGATAAGGTTCTCCACCAAGGAGCCCGAAGGGTGTGATGTAGTTGAGCGCATAGCCCGAAATGGTGACACCGAGCGTCTCAAGATAACCGAGACGGGTGCCTGTGCCGATCAAGACATGGCGGAAAGCCGCCGCATTGAGCAGATATCCCACTGCCCAGACAAGGATACAGATAGCAATGGTGCCCGGCATGGAGCAGAGCGTATGCCAAAGCTGCATAGGACCTGCCTTCCATACCATATAGCCCAGCAGGAGACAGCAGATGACGAATATGGCAGCCTTGAGCAGAGGTTTAGTGCGAGCCTTCATCTCCCGTGTCGTCAATTAAGTCGAAGCAAGGCCTTGCGGCACATTGCCTCGTGCCTGCACACCATATAGATGCAGAGGGCATTGAAGATGGTCAGTTCGGCAGCCCAATAGAGCCAGGGCATACCGAGCATCAGCGCGATGAACAGGGTGATGGCGCGGCAGTTGAATGTCAGCGCATTGGCAATGGGCATCAGCGGCAGGGATTGCTGCCTCAGGCTTTGCCAAAAACCTTCTTCACCCCTCTCTTCACCTTTCGAACTTTTCGAACCTTTCGAACCCTTCAAACCTTCCGAACCCTCTCTCAACCTCCTCCTCAGCTTCTGGAACTGAGGAGTCAGCCTCTCCTGCCCTTTCGTGTAGTTGCGATAGAACCAGAGGAAGACCTTTAGGACGGGGTCGGCAGAGAACTTCGTCTCGGCATATTGTCGTGCCACGTCGCCTGCATCGTCGAGTTCGGAGCCCTGCTTGCCATTGACGCAATACAGGTGGAACTGTCGGTAATAGTCGGCCATAGCAGCCTGCTGCGCGTGGCAAATGCCGGTAACGATGGCCATCACCCAGCACCAGATTCCCCATTCGGGCGTGAGGCGAAGGGCAATTGCAATATAGATGGCCGCGAACCAGAAGTCGCCCGCTGCACCATCGAGGATGCGTCCCAACAGGCTGTACTGATGGGTGAGACGGGCCAGTTGACCATCGGCCGAGTCGCCGATGTCGGCAAGAATGAGCAGAACGATGGCCAGAAGATTGAGCCAAAGGTCCTGCGGATAGCAAAGGATGCCACAACCGACGCCAAGGAAAATGCTCGCTATGGTGATCTGGTTGGGTGTCCAGCCGAAACGGCGTCCCAGGAGAGCCACGCGGAAGCCCACGGGACGATAGAACCACAGGTCGATGGGTTCTTCGACATCGGGATGCTTGAGGCTTGCCCGATACTGTATCTTGTCCGCTTCGGTCATCTTACTCTATTTTTCCAATGTTTTGGTAATCAGCGCAGCGATGGCCGAAGCCCCTTTCTGACGATAGGCCGAGAAACTGGGCCAATCGTTGACGTCGATCACCACGATATGTCCATCGGGCTCGACGATGACATCAAATCCGAAGATCTCGATACCAAAAGTCCGGGCAATACCCCAGGCGATGGTATGAAGTTCCTCTTCACTATATTTGATATGCGCCAATGCAGTGTTGTGCTGCTCGGCAGTGCCGAACTTGGTGTAGTTCATCTCCTGCGGATAGAACGCATAGACGAAATCGGGCATCACGGCATAGACCTTGAGCAGGTCGCCTTCGACGTGTCGAGTCACCACGATGTCGGGCACACGCTGGGCGACAAGCTCCATCACTCGCGTATCGGCCTCAAGAGGCGTCTCGACCCACGTCACATCGTCGTGGCGCGTGCCGCCTTCGCGCATCACCTTCACCCATCCGGGCAACAGCTGCTGGAGCTCAGGTTCACATTGGAACATCTGGTCTTCAGATGCCTCGTAGGCCCACCACCGAGGTACGGCAATGCCCGCCTGCTGAAGCAGTTCGAGCGTCATCTCACGACTCTTGGCCACCTTGAGCACCGCCTGAGGCGCATTGACAGCGGGCAGGCCAAGGCGCTGCAACTTGAGGAGTGATGACATGCGACGCATCATATGGACCACAAGTTCGTAGGAACGCAGTTCATCGTCGGTCATTCGTCCGAACACGTCTTCGTCCACTTCCTCGACATGGCAACCTTCCTCTTCGAGCTTTGCTGACACAAGCTGGAGAATGGCAGCATCGCTCACTGCCAGGTTGGGTGAGAACTCGGGTGCACGATGGACGGCAAGGATCGAGCGTGTCTTGAGCGACTCGTCGAGCCAGGCCTCAGCCTTCTTGAGATCGGAGGCGTGGTCGATATCCATCACCTTGCCAAAGACGTAGGCCGACAGAGGAACGTTGGCTCGAACCAGCGCACGCTGGAAATTGCGCATCCTGCTCTGACCCTCGGCAAGGCATTGGTGCAACACAGGCCATGCCGTGGCGGTTTCGAGGCCATAGATGCCACCGCTGACGAAGTGCCACACATCGTCGGCCATCTGGGCCTCGTCGTCGAAGAATCCTTGAATCAAGGGGCAGACACGTCCGCCAAAGGTTGTCCCAGCCTCCTTGGAGCAAGCCACCCAAAGGGGCCGCTCGTCATCGACAAAGGGAGTGACGGCGAAGAGGCCACCCTGGCACTGTTCGAAAGCCTGAATATAGGCGGCAAACTCCCGCTCGTGGAAGATGGTATCGACGGTAGTCACACAGACCTTGCCCTCAGGAATGACAGCAGACAGACGTGCAAGGCTGTGCATGGAACTCGGTGTAGTTTCGACAATGAGATTCATCGCAAGGTCGGGATGGCTGTCACGGTATGCCATCAGGTGCTGATGCACCTCAGGCATCTGAGAATTGCAGATCACCGAGATGCTTTCGGCGCCGCAATGCAGCATGACATCCATCAGCCTATCCACCATAGCCTTCCCTGCTAGAGGGACCAATGGTTTAGGTAAGAGGATTCCTTCATCACGAAGGCGCGAGCCCTCTCCGGCCGCTATGATAGCGTAATGCATCCTATTGTCTTTTTAAAGAATTCCGCGGCAAAGGTAGTCTTTTTTTTGTTAAATTGGACTTTTTTGAACCTTAAAAAGTATAAAAAAAGCCTAAAACTACAAAAAAATGCAACAAAAGTACAATTTTTTCGCGAAAAGTTTGTGAGTTATCGAATATTCTTATTAAATTTGCATCGTCAAAGACCGGGTTTTTCCCAAAATAAGACACAACATAAACACTAATAATTTTTAATTAACACTATGGAAGAATTGGTTCAGAAAATCAATGAACTTTCAGCCGCTTTCGCTGCTGACGCTTCTGCACAGGCTGTAAAGGGCAACAAGGCTGCCGGCCTCCGTGCCCGCAAGAACGCCCTCGAACTCATCAATCTCCTGAAGGAGTTCCGTAAAGCATCGGTGGAGAAGGCCAAGGAGTAACCCCTTTTACCTTTTAATCACCATTCCCCATTCGAAATGAGGCATCCATGGGCACACCTACGCACGTGGATGTCTTGTTATGTGGTCTATGAAACAACTTCTCGTAGCAGCGTTACTGGCGCTGACTTATTTTTTACCCGCGCGTGCGCAAATAGATTTCTCCGACTCGTTGCGCATCAGTTTGCTGACCTGTTCCCCCGGACCCGATGCGTACGAACGCTTCGGGCATACTGGTCTGCGTGTCCAGGACCAGCGCAATCCGCAGATGGACGTCACCTTCCACTACGGAGTTTTTTCGTTTAATACCCCCCACTTCATCTATCGCTTCGTCAAAGGCGAGACCGACTACCAGCTGGGGGCCGTCTATACACAAAGCTTCATCGAGGAATACCGACAGCGCGGACTGGGTATGACCGAGCAGTGGCTGCGCCTCGACTCGGCACAGGCAAAGGACATGTTGCAAAGACTCCTCATCAACTACCTGCCTGAAAACCGCACCTACCGCTATTCCTATTTCTTCGACAACTGCGCCACCCGACCCTATCACCTCATCAACGCGTCGGTGGGCAATACGCTGCGTTACGACACAGCGTGGGTGAAGGACATCACCCTGCGCCAGATGGTGCAGGAGAAGACGCACCGCAACAACTGGCTCGACTTCGGCATCGCTTTGGCCGTAGCTGCTCGTTCCGACCAGCGAGCCTGGTTCGAGGAGCAGATGTTCCTGCCCGATTACCTGAGTCTGGCAGTCAGCAATGCCAAGGTCGAGAAGTCCACAGCCTCAAACCGTTGGCATGTGCCATTTGTGACCGAAAGCGATACGCTGCTCACCATGCGTCCCGACATTGCAGCCAAGATTGCAGCTCCCGACCGCATTGCTCCGAACACCGTCTTTGGCATAGTGCTCCTCGTCGCCCTCGTCATCTCGGCATGGGAATGGCACAAGAAGAAAGATGCCGAGCAGAAGAGACGTCCCTTCAAAGTGCCCGTGCTGGCAAACTCCTTTGACACCCTGCTGCTCCTGGCTGCAGGCTTGGCAGGATGCATCGTGTGGTTCCTGAATTTCTTCTCGCTACATCCAGCCGTTGACAGCAACCTGAACTGCTTCTGGCTCCTGCCGACGCATATCATTATGGCAGTTCTCATCTGGTTCAATGGCTTGAAGAAATGGTGCAGCATCTATTTTGGCATAACATTTGCACTGATTATCGCATATGTGATCCTCGATTGGATCATCGGACAATATTGTCCTCCCGCCTTCCTTCTGCTGTTGGCGACACTGTTGCTCCGCAGTTACATGAGGTTTGACAGTTCGCTTCGCTCAAGGTTCTGAGAGGTTCGAGAAGTTTGAAAGGTTCGAAAGGTTCGAAAGGTAAATGAATTCCCATAAGACAGAGATACAGACACTTGCCCAACTGGCCCTGCTGCTGACGGCGCTCCAAGCGCTGCCAGCCTATGTAGTTGCTGCTGACCAGCGCTACCCTGCTGCCAGTGTGAGCAGTAGTGAAAACCAGACGATGCCGCGACTCATCATCGGCATCACCATCGACCAACTGCGCACCGACTACCTCGACATCCTGCAAAACCGCTTCGGGCAAGGAGGTTTTCGCCGCCTGATGCAAGAAGGCAGAGTCTATGACCAGGTGACCTTCGAACTTGATCATCCCGATGCCACAGCTGCAATTGCCGTATTGGCTACGGGCAGTTATCCTTTCCAGAATGGTATCAGCGGAGAGTTTTCCTTTGACAAAGAGACACTGCGCCGCCGACCTATTTTCTTCGATGTCAAGTATATCGGCAATTCCACCGACGGATACTGGTCGCCACGCGCCCTTCTAAGCAGCACGATAGCCGACGAACTGAAACTCGCCTCGATGCAAAACAGCAAGATCTACAGCATCGCTCCCAATGCACACGAGGCACTCATCACTGCCGGCCATTCGTCGGATGGTGCATTCTGGGTCGATGACAAGCGAGGCAACTGGTGTTCGACCACATATTATACGGATTTCCCTTCGTATGTCACCAACCTAAACAACAATCGCCCGCTATTCTGCGACCCCGAGAGCAAGGGGTGGGATTCGCAGCTGCTGACTCAGAACGGCGTATGCGCCCTTTCGCCCTATCAGCCCTGCAACCCCTACTTCTCCCATAAGTTCCAGGAAAGCAAGCAGGTGATGTACAGCTGGATAAAGACCTCTCCCGTCATCAACGAGGCGGTGTCCAAGATGGCGCAACTCTTCATCAACAACGGACGTGTTGGCACTGCCGAGAAACGCACCGACATGCTGCAGCTCACATTCTATGCCGGCACCTATCAGCACGTTGCCAAGGAGGTCTATCCCTGCGAACTCGAGGAGACCTATCTGCGCCTCGACCAGACACTGGAGGAACTGCTCAACTTCATCGACAAGCAAGTAGGCCTCAAGAACACCCTCATCTACGTGATGGGGACAGGCGATACACGAAAGGATACGGATGAGATACTGGGCCTTTCGCTGGGCGAATTCAATGCCAACCGATGCACAGCCCTGCTCAACATCCAGCTCAATTCGCTCTATGGACAGGGACAGTGGATTGAAGGTTTCGAAGACAACCAGATTTACCTCAACCACAAACTCATCGAACAGAAGCAACTGCAACTGGACGACGTTGCCCGTGAGGCTGCAAAATTCGTGGCACTTTTCAGTGGTGTCGATGAGGTCTTTACAGCCCAGCAACTTCTTCACGAAGACTACAGCCAACGCATCGAACGCATCCGCAATAGTTACCGCAAGAATGGCGGTGGCGATCTGGTCATCATCCTTCAACCTGGATGGAACCTCAGGCTTGACGACAACAGTCGTCCACAGCCTCAGAAACGCTTTGACGTTTATCCTGGCCCTGCCATCATTTTTGCCCCCTCACTGGTCAAGGCTGAGCGCATCCACGCTCCTGTCGAAGCTACAACCATCGCCCCGACCGTCGCCAAGATCATCAGGATCAGGGCTCCAAGCGCTTGCCGCGCACTGCCGCTATTTTAATTTTTTCTCTAGAACATCTAGAACATCTAGAGATTCTAGAGCATCTAGAGATTCTAGAGCTCCTAGAAAATCTAGAACAAAACAACTGAAACAAAAAAAACAATAATAACAGAATACATGGGATTTAACGATTTCTTAAAGAAAATCTTCGGCGACAAGTCGAGCCGCGATATGAAACTCATCCAGCCATGGGTGGAGAAGATCAAGGCTGCTTACCCTGCCGTCGAAAAACTTAGCAATGACGAGCTGCGTGCCCGCACCAAGCAGATCATGCAAGACCTGGAGGCCTGCGTGAAGGCCGACAAAGAAGAGATACAACACCTTCGCGACACCGTCGAGGACCTTGAGGTGGAGAAGCGTGAGGCCGTTTGGGCCGAAGTGGACAAACTCAAGAAGAAGGTACGTGAGACACAAGAAGCAAAGCTCACCGAATACCTTCCCGAGGTGTATGCCATCGTCAAGAACACGGCCTACCGTTTTGCCAACAACGAGACTGTGGAGGTAACAGCCACACAGATGGACCGCGACCTGGCTGCCACTCGTGACTTTGTCACCATCGACGGCGACAAGGCCATCTACAAGACCACGTGGATTGCAGGCGGCAACCCCACACGCTGGGATATGGTTCACTATGACGTTCAGCTCTTCGGCGGCACCGTCCTTCACCAAGGCAAGCTCGCCGAGATGGCAACTGGTGAAGGTAAGACACTTGTGGCTACGCTGCCAGTCTTCCTGAACGCCTTGACTCATAATGGTGTACACGTTGTAACCGTGAACGATTACCTCGCCAAGCGTGACTGCGAATGGATGGGACCACTCTACCAGTTCCATGGCCTGACCGTCGATTGCATCGACCGCTATCAGCCCAATTCGGACGAACGTCGCCAGGCCTACAACTGCGACATCACATTCGGCACCAACAACGAGTTCGGCTTCGACTACCTGCGCGACAATATGGCCACCCATCCCGAGGACCTCGTGCAGCGCGAACATAATTTCGCCATCGTCGATGAGGTTGACTCCGTTTTGATTGACGATGCCCGTACGCCTCTTATCATCTCCGGTCCTACGCCACGTACTTCGGAATATTCCGACGAGGAACTTTACCAAACCTACCGTGACCGCGTGGAGAACGTAGTTCGTCTGCAGAAGACTTTGGCCAACCAGTTGCTCAACGAGGCCAAGAAGAAGGTGAACAACCCCGACAAGCACATCAAGGACGAAGGTGCTACCCAACTCTATCGTGCCTTCCGTGCATGGCCAAAGAACTCTGCCCTCATCAAGTTCCTGTCGGAACCAGGTGTCAAGCAGGAGATGCTGCGCGCCGAGGCTTACTACCTGCAGGACAACCAGAAGGAGATGCCTGTGGCCTTGGAACCTCTTTATTTCGCCATTGAGGAGAAGAACAAGCAGGTCGATCTGACCGATAAGGGCATCGATGCCCTGACAGGCAGCTCTGAAGACCCCAAGTTCTTCGTGCTCCCCGACGTAGGTTCGGAACTTGCCGAAATCGAGCATGACGAGAGCCTTTCGAAGGAAGAGAAACTCGAGCGCAAGGACAAGATCATGACCGAATACACCACCAAAGCCGAGCGTGTACATGCCGTGGACCAGTTGCTCAAGGCATTCTGCATGTTCGACAGAGACGTTGATTACGTCATCTCGGAAGACGGCAAAGTCAAGATCGTCGATGAGCAGACAGGTCGTATCATGGAGGGTCGTCGCTGGAGCGATGGCTTGCACCAGGCTGTTGAAGCCAAGGAACGCGTCAAGATCGAAGCCACCACACAGACCTTCGCCACCATTACGTTGCAGAATTACTTCCGCATGTACCATAAACTATCGGGCATGACCGGTACTGCCGAGACCGAAGCAGGCGAATTCTGGGACATCTACAAACTCGACGTTGTGACCATCCCCACCAACCGCCCCGTGGCTCGTATAGATATGAACGACCGCGTATATAAGACCAAGCGTGCCAAGTACAAGGCTGTCATCGCACAGATTGAGGAATATGTCAAGGCAGGTCGTCCAGTACTGGTCGGCACCACTTCGGTAGAAATCTCGGAAACCCTTTCGAAAGCCCTGCAACTGCGTGGCATCAAGCACAATGTGCTCAACGCCAAGTTGCACCAGCGTGAGGCCGACATTGTAGCACAGGCCGGTCAGACTTCGACCGTAACCATCGCCACCAATATGGCAGGTCGTGGTACCGACATCAAGTTGTCGCCCGAAGTAAAGGCGGCAGGCGGTCTGGCCATCATCGGCACTGAGCGTCACGAATCACGTCGTGTCGATCGCCAGTTGCGCGGACGTTCTGGTCGTCAGGGTGACCCAGGTTCATCAGTATTCTTCGTTTCGCTCGAAGACAACCTGATGCGTATCTTCGGTTCGGACAAGATTTCGAAGATTATGGACTCGAAGATGTTCGGTATGTCGGAAGACGATGTAATCGAGCACTCGCTGCTCAACAAGTCAATCGAGAATGCGCAGAAGAAGGTCGAGGAGAACAACTTCGGCATCCGTAAGCGCTTGCTCGAATACGACGACGTGCTCAACAAGCAGCGTGAAGTAGTCTATGCCCAGCGACGCCACGCCCTCATGGGTGAGCGCATCTTCATCGACTTCATGAACATGGCATATAGTGTAGCCGGCAATCTCATCGAACAGTTCGGTATGAACAACGACTTCGAGGCTCTGCAGCTCGACGTGCTGCGTCACTTCGGTGTCGAAGTTCCGTTCACCGAAGATGAAGCCAAGCGCCTCAAGACCGAAGAAATGGTCGAGAAGATCTACAAGGCCGGTATGGAAAGCTTCAATCGCCACATGAAGGATTTGACCGATAAGGTCACTCCACGCCTCAAGGAGATCTGGGAGCAGGTCAAGGAGGGCGGACAGATCAAGAATATCATCATCCCCATCTCCGACGGCAAGCGCGTCTATCAGATTCCCGTTCCGCTCCAGGAGGCCGCCGAAACTGATGGCAAGTCAATCAGCAAGACCTTCCTCAAGGTCATTATGCTCCACAACATCGACGAGGCTTGGAAGCAGAACCTGCGTGACCTCGACGACCTGAAGCAGAATACCCAGAACGCAAGCTACGAGCAGAAGGATCCTCTCCTTATTTACAAATTGGAGTCGTATCACATCTTCGAGCGTATGGTGACCAAGATGAACTCAAAGGCCGTTTCGGTGCTGATGCGTGGACAGCTTCACCTGCCCGAGCCTACTCCAGAAGAGATTGCACAGCAGCAAGCCGCCGCTGCCCAGCGACAGCAGATGCAGCAAGCCGCTGCTCAGCGCAAGATGGCAGCTATGGGACAGAATAAGGGCGAAGATGCTCCTTCGCGTCCCGTTCCTCCGCCACCATTCCCGCCACAGTTCCGCACAGCAGGTGACCAGCGCCAGCGTCCCGACTTCAGCCGAATGCAGGCCATCCACGCTGGTGCCAACGGACAGAACACCGTGCAGCGCAAGCCTATGGGCACAATGCCTCACGTAGGACGTAACGATCCATGTCCATGTGGCTCGGGCTTGAAGTACAAGAACTGTCACGGCAAGTGATAAAAGGTTAACATAGACCTTTTCGAATACACGAATTATCATTCCTGTTCATGAATTATCGAACTCCCAATCCCCAAATCCCTTAACCCCATCCCTCGGAATTCGTGAACAAATGATAATTCGTGTTTTTTCATCGATTCAAATCACTACGTTTTGAGTCAATCGTCCCTATCCTGTTACACTTTTTTAATACCCTTTTAATACCTTTTAAATATATATATATTAAACTTACCTTGCGAAACACGTCTTATAGTTATGAAACACCCACTAACACTCATCCTCTCACTGTCGATGCTCGCAGCCACCCTTTCGGCACAGCATTCTGACCTCAACCGCCCCTTCGGCTGGGCAAATTGTACGACGCTCACCTCGGGTGACGATTACCGCGTTACAGGCGGCAAGGCCGTAGCCAGCCCCAGTACCATCACGCTCACCAGCACGGGCAGCGACATGCGCAAAACCATCATCAAGGCCATCAACGAGAACGACATCATCATTTTCGATGGCAGCAAGGGCGACTTCGTTGTCAGCAGTACCATGTCGCTGAAGGACCTGCAGAACAAGACCATCGTAGGCATCAACAATGCACGCGTCTGCACCGAGTTCTATCTTTCGCCTGAGTTACATCAACTGATGAACGACAAGAAGGTGCTCGAACAGAACACATCGAAAGCCAAAGAGACACTTACCCTTTCAAATGGCAAACGAGTGGGCGAGCCACGCGAATACCTTGTACGTCAAACTCTCATCGACAAGATGCAGGATCCCGAAGAGAAGTTCCGCAATGCTGGTCTCTTCAGTCTTTCCAACTGCCAGAATATCATCATCCGCAACCTGTCCCTGCAAGGGCCGGGTGCTATTGACGTAGGTGGCAACGACCTGCTCACCCTCAGCCGCGGTTCGCAGCACGTATGGGTGGACCATGTGGATTTCTGCGACGGCATGGACGGCAACTTCGACATCAACAGCTTCTCGGACTTCATCACCGTATCGTGGTGTCGTTTCCATTACTCTGAGCGCACCTATATCCACGCTAACACCAACCTCGTAGGTTCCAGCGATCGTGCCGAACAGAATGGCGAGGACAACCTGAACGTCACATACGCCTTCTGTGAGTGGGGCGAAGGTTGCGACCAGCGTATGCCTATGGTACGTTTCGGCACCATTCATCTGCTCAACGACTATTATACCTGCGCCGGCAATTCGGCAGCCGCCAATCCACGCTTCCAAGCCGAGTTCCGCATCGAGGGTTGCTATTTTGCAGAAGGTGTCAAGAAAATCTTCTCGCAAAAGGATGCCAAGGCTTTCGTCTTTGTCGATAATCACTATACCGAGAAGTTCAAACAGCCCGACGATCTTGGCAATGTCACCCTCCCCTATCGCTACGAGGCCATTCCCGTCGAGGATGTCCCGAAGGTGGTGAGCGAACATGTGGGTGCCACCCTCTCCGACCCGCTGAACATCGCAGAGGAGTCGAAATAAGCCAGTCTGCCACATAATCGGGATGGAGACACCTTCCATCCCGATCTAATCCCTATAAAATCCTTGCATCATGAAACGGAATTTTTTTATTGCCACTCTGACTATTATCATGAACATTATGAACATTTTCAGTTCTGACGGCCAAAGTTACAATGAACTTTGGAATAACGTCTCTGACCTCAAGCAGAAGGATATGCCCCGCAAGGTGATCGATGAGGCACAGAAGATCTACGACAAGGCGCAGAAGGAGAAGAACTTCCCTCATCTTGCCAAGGCGTGGATCACCATCGTCGAAACCAAATGCGATCTTGACCCCGACAGTTTCCGCATCGCCAATTTTCCGCCTTTCCCCCACAAGGGCCTTGTCGAAGATGCCGTCTATAATGCCGTCATGGCTTCGGCATATCTGGCTATGGCCGATAGCCACATCTCCGATTTCGACGAGGAGACGCAGAGTGAATACAGCGCCAAGGCTCGTGAACTCTTTACCCTGTCGCTGAAGGATAAGGCTGCCTTGGCCAAGGCTTCGGCTTTGGGCTACGAGCCTCTTATCCAGGAAGGCGAGGACAGCCGTCTCTATCAGCATGATATGCTGTCGCTGCTCACCCGCTTTGTGCTCCAAAATGCTCAGATGAAGGAGAGCGAAGAGGCAGAGCTCCTGGGCGAAGTGGCAGCCTACTACAAGCAGAATGGGCCACGCGATGCTTACGCGCTGACCCAACTCGAATACCTCTATAAGCAACGCCAGCACGAGGATTACAACCTGCGTCTGTCATCCGAGGCATTTGTTGAGACACTCAAGACACTCGTCGAGGAAACCAAGGATATCGAAGCAGGTGCCGATGTCGCACAAGCCTATTGCAAGCAAATCTACAACGATGACGAAAGGTTGACCTTTGCCCGCTGGGCACAAAAACAATACAAGGGCTCGCACATCGCGCCCTTCTTCACCAACGTCGAAGGAGAGTTGATGAACCCCACCTGCACCCTCGATGTTCCATCGGGCATTCTCCCCAACCGCCCCTTCGATATCGAACTACGCTACAAGAACCAGACCCAGGCCACGGTCGAAGTACGCCTTTACAATGGCAAGGACAAGAACCGTCAGTTCAAGACCGACGGCAAACTCATCGAAAAGCGCGACTACACCTTGGGCGACGACAGCCTCAACGTGGCACGTCGTGCCGAAAACATGCCCACCAGCGGCAAACGAGAGGACCAGTTCTCGCTGCCTGCCGGTCATTATATCTTCATTGCTCGTACACCTCAGCGCGTAGCCATCAATGACATCGAGATCACCTCGCTGCGCCTCTTCCTCTTCGAACTGCCCTCGAAGGAGTCGTTGGCTTTCGTCGGCAACATCGAGACAGGACGTCCTGTGCCCAATGCCACCGTCGTTGTGGAAGACTATTCAGGCAACAACCAGCAGTTCTTTGCATGCAACGGCAAAGGCGAAGTCATCATCCCACGCCGTGACCGCAACAACTACGCATGGGCCTGCATCAAGGGCACCAACGACCAGACAAGCAAAGTCTATCTCTATTCCAGTGAAGTCCATGAGAAGGACGGTGATTTGCACAGCTCACTCTTCACCGATCGTGCCATCTATCGTCCCGGTCAGACCGTCCACGTTTCGGCTATCGTCTATCACCAACATGGCGATAACACGCAAGTGGTAGCCGATTGCAAAATCACGCTTAGGTTCATGGATAACAATGGCAAGGAAATCGACAAGCGCGAAGTGGTGACCAACCAATACGGCAGTTACGACTGCGACTTCGTGATTCCGACTGACCGACTGCCGGGCCGATTCTCCATTTCGGACAACAACAGCGGCAGCACCAGTTTCCGTGTCGAGGAATACAAGCGCCCTACTTTCGACGTCAAGGCCAAGGCTGCTGAAAGCCACGGTCGCAAGATCAGCATCGGCGATACCATCGAAGTGGAAGCCATAGCCAAGACCTATGCTGACGTTCCCGTGCAGGATGCACAAGTCAAATACACCATCGAGACCGCCAAGTGCAGTTTCTGGTTCTGGGGCGGTTCAGGTTGGGAACAACTCTCCGAAGGCGAAGGCAAGACCGATGAGAAGGGACGCATTGCCGTACCCGTCTATCTTGACCCGAAGAAACTCGATGACTACGATGACGACCAGATGCTTCGTTATCGCGTAACCTTCGACGTCACCGACATGGCAGGCGAAACACACAGTGCTACCTACACTACTGCCGTTTCGCGCCAGCCGTTCAGCATCAGCATCAGTGTGCCCAATCCATACGATGCAAGCAGCAAAGAACAAATCATCGTCAACGCCCGCAATGCCAGCGGTGAGGAAGTCAACGTCTCAGGCATCTACAACATTAACATTCAGACGAAGAACTTCAGTTCAGAGTCCATCCATTCTGGCACCTTCCAGACCGGTGTGCCTATCGAACTGCCCGCTTTGGCCCCGGGGCAATACTACATCGAAGCATATGCCACCGATGAAGCCGGCAACAAGGTCGGAAACCGCAGGACCGAATTGCTCAGGCTCTTCAACTCAAAAGCCGCCATCCCACTCAAACCCGGCAAGATGAGCCGCGATGAAGTACTAAAGGACATCACATGCTTCGATGGCGACTTCTTCCACGTTGCGGAGAAAGAGTTCTCTGAGCAAAAGCCTGCAGAAGTTTTCTTCAGCCCCGGCAGAAAGGATGTCTATGTGGGCTATATGATCCTTGCCAACGAACGCATCGTCGAACGCGGAACCATCGAATTGGGCCGAGAACTCTATCGACTCACCATACCCTACGACCGCAGTTATGGCGATGGAGTGAGACTCTTTATCTGGTATGCACGTGATGGCCAGATATGCAGCGAATCAGCCACATTGACCTACGTGAAGCCCGACAAGCAGCTCAAGCTCTCGTGGAGCACATTCCGCGACCGCCTCTATCCCGGACAAGACGAGACGTGGACGCTTACCATCCAAGGCAAGGATGGCAAGCCCGTCAGTGGTGCAGAACTGCTGGCCACGATGTACGATGCATCGCTTGACCAATTCGACAGCCACTCCCTGCCGTTCTTCCTGTCGTTCCAGCGACTGATTCGTTCGTTCAACAATAACGTGACTAACAGCAACTACGGTACTACCATTAATGCAACCCGTGCATATTCCGGTAAGTCGATCCGCAACCGCAGGTACGACCAACTTACCGAATACATTCACCAACGCTGGCGCCAAAGACGTTTCCTCGTGCGTGGTGCACTGGGCGCGGCAGCAGGCAGACCGATGATGGCGATGGCCCAATCGTCTGCGATGGAAATGGATGACGAGATGGTCTCGGAAGAAGCAATGCCGATGGAATTCGCTGCTAATGACATGGTCATGATGAGGAAATCGGATTCCACGAATGATGCAGCCGGCATGGAGGAAGAAATAATAACAGAGCAAGGCGAAGCCGGAGGCACCTCTCCTACTCTGCAACTTCGCAGCAACTTTGCCGAGACTGCCTTCTTCTATCCCCACCTCCTTTCCGATGCCAAGGGCAACATCAGCATCAGCTTCACTCTGCCCGAAAGCCTCACCGAATGGAAGTTCCTCGGCCTGGCCCACGACAAGGATGTCAACTACGGCAAGATCCTGGCCACTGCCGTGAGCCGCAAGGATTTCATGGTGCAGCCCAACCTGCCACGCTTCGTGCGTGAGGGCGACAGGGCCTCCATTGCTTCGCGCATCATCAACCAGGGTGACAAGCCTCTGAAAGGCACAGCACGCCTGCGTCTGCTCGATGCCGAGACCGAAAAGGAAGTCTATACGACAACCCAGCCCTTTTCGGTCGATGTGGAACAGACCACTTCGGTCACCTTCAGCATCGACATCGACGACCGCTATCCGATGCTCATCTGCGAAGTGAGCGCCGTGAGCGGTGACTTCTCCGATGGCGAGCGCAACTACCTACCCGTGCTCACTTCGAAGAAGTACGTCACCGAAGCCATCCCGTTCTACGTGACACGCGACGAACAGGAGAAGCACATCGACGTGAGCAGCCTCTTCAACGAAGGCAGCCAGACTGCCACCCACAAACGTTTGCTCTTCGAATACACCGACCGTCCCGAGTGGACCGTCATCTCGGCCCTCGACGGCATCAAGGTGCCCGATCGTGACTGCGCTACTGCCTACGCTGCTTCGCTCTATGCAAATATCGTGGCACGCCGCATTGCCCAAAGTATTCCTGGCTTCGAGGATGCCCTGAATGCAGCCAAGAAGGCCGGCACCGACCAGCAGAGCCAGCTCGACCGCAACGACGACCTGCGTGACATCGTGCTTCAGGAATCCCCATGGGTCAACGATGCATTGCGCGAAGCCGAACAGCGTGCCCGCATGCTCGACCTCTTCAACGACCGTCTCATGCAGGAACGTATCGACAAGGCTCGCACACGTCTCCAGAAACTGCAGCAGGGCGACGGCTCATGGAGCTGGTTCGAAGGCATGCCAGGCAGTTATTACATGACGCTCGCTATCTGCGAGGACCTCGCTATGCTAATCAACTCAGAGGGCACCAAGGGTCTCGATGTCGAGGCCAAGATGCTCGAAAAGGGCTTGGACTTCCTCGATAACAAGGAACTCGAGCACTACGAGTACTGCATCAGTAAGAAGATTCCCATCACGGCCAGCAACAGTACGCTCAACTACCTCTACGTCAGCTCGCTTGTACCCGACCACAAGGTGAGCAAGAAAGTCAGCACCATGCGCGAAGCCTATCTGAGTTACATCGAGAAGAACGTACGTGACCTCACCATCCACGGTCGTACTGTGGCTGCCTGCGTACTGCGCACCTTCGGCCACAACCAGAGTGCTGATGACTTCCTGGAGTCAGCTGTCGAATACACCATCACAAAGCCCGGTATGGGTCGCTACTACGCTACTGACCAGGCCTATTATTCGTGGCGTGACTATCGCATTCCTACCCAGTTGGCTGCCATGCACGCCATCCGTCAATCGTCGCGCACAGATAAGGAGCAACTCCTCAACGAGATGCAGGTATGGCTCCTGCGTCAGAAGCAGACCCAGACTTGGGACAACGAGATGAATACCCTCGGAGCGCTCGACTTCCTGCTTGCAGGTAATCAGACCGACGGCAAGCAGATCACCGCTCGTCCACACGGCTTGCAGCGTTCGTTCAGCATCGACAACAGTATGCTCCCCACGCCCATCGACACTACACGCTTCCTGGCTGAACAACTCGGCTATGTGCGCACCAATGTCGATGATGCTATCACCGCTTCGCCCATCCGCGACCTCAGTATCAAGGCCAATGCCTCGGCTTCCGAAATGCCCGTCATCTCTTGGGGTGCCCTCTATGCACAGTACCTCGAGGATATGGATCGTCTGAATAACCAGACCACAGGCGAACTCAAGGTGGCTATCAAGTTCATGAAGGACGGTAAGGACTTCAATCCCGAAACAGAGACGCTCAAGGTAGGCGACAAGGTGACACTTCGCGTCATCATCACTGCCGATCGCGATATGGACTTCGTGCAGATTCGTGCCCAGCGTCCTGCCTGCTTCGAACCCGTCACCCAATACTCTGGCTACCGCTGGATGAATGGTCGCGGCGGTTACGTCAGCATGCACGATGCTTCGACCGACATCTTCTTCGACATGTTCACCAAGGGCACAACGACCTACGACATTGATTTCAACGTCGATCGCAAGGGTCAGTACCTCTCGGGCATCACCACCGCCCAGTGTGCCTATGCCACCGAGTTCGTGGCTCATACCCGCGCTTATCGGATTACTGTCAAATAATTATTCATTCTAATAAATAGTGCCTATAGTCTTTATAATAACTATAACCACTATAGGCACTATTACTATAATCCCTATCTTACCTTCAATTCCATGTCACTCATCCCTTCATTCTCTTCGTTGCGCGAATCGATGGTCAATATGTCACGTCGATTCCCTGCGGCATGTTGTTTTGCCATAGCATTGTCCATTGCACTCATCATCATGGTGATTGTTGAGGAGTATCGTGGTGTGCCCATTTATTATTGCACGGCAGCATTCCTGCTCTCGCTGATGCTTGCTCTTTGGAATGAGGAATACCACAACAAACGAACGGTCTGGACAGTCACAGCCATAGCGCATATCTTGTTGCTTATAGATGCCATCTACCTATGGAATCTTGACCTCGCACGCTTCAGTGCCGTACTATACATAGCACGTGCTGCAGTCTATGTAGCTTTTGCCTTGGGCATTCTTTTCCTTTCCTTCTACAAGGAAAAGAATGACATAAAGTCGTGGAATTTCACGTTCCGAATGATTGTTGCACTGGTTCTGTCGTTCATCATCGGAGGTGTGATGACTGGCGGCATCGAGGGACTCCTTTCGGGCATTCAAAGCCTGTTCAACATCAAGATTGACTCCAAGGTGTACCTCATCGTCTCCATCCTCTTCGGGCAACTTCTGCCCATGCTGCTGTTTCTATCTCGTGTTCCTTCAGGAGAAAGAAAGCACGATGACACGATTATCGCCTCCCGATTCCTGACTGGTACGACCCGATATCTGTTCATTCCCCTGGTGGCCTGCTATATGCTGGTCCTATATGGTTATCTTGCTCGAATTCTGTTCTCTTGGGAATTGCCCAAAGGCACTATTTCCTGGCTCGTGACCGCTATGATGTTCGGCATCATTGCTGTCGAATTCCTCCTTTATCCATCGATGCGCAGTCAGGAATCCAAGACGTTCGAGCGTTGGGTGGTACGATGGTTCCCCATTCTTGCCCTTCCCCTCGTTATCCTGATGACAGTAGGCATTGCTCGCCGCTTCGGAGACTATGGAATCACGGTCAATCGCTTGTATGTTCTCACGCTCAACCTTTGGTTCTATGCCGTCTGCATCGGCCTCTTTATTCTCAAGGCTCGTCGCATCCATTGGATACCACTCTCATTTGGCGCCATCCTGCTGCTCACTTCGGCCCAGCCGATGAACTACTGCGAGATCGTCAAACTTCACTTCAAGCAGAAGATGGCCGAGACCATCGCACAATACCAGCCGGAACACCTGCCGATGAATCGGGATGAGTTCAGCACTTGGGTGAATTCTCTACCCGAAGATGTTAGCGATCAGGTATATGACCAATTGAATTATCTGAATGATTTCTACAAGGGCCAAACGGCTCAGTGGATTAGCGATGATGTGCCTCTCTGGAGAAGCAGACGCAATAATAATGTCGAAACTTTCTTCTACGAAACGACTGCCAATCATATCACCATCCCCGAAGGTTACCATCGTCTCGTGACCAATGGCGAATATGACATCCTTTCTTCGACCGATAATCAGAATGACAGCATACTAATCTCGGCCTCAAAGACCAGTCTGAACGACAGTATACTGCATCTCCATACCACTGGAATAAATAATGAGGACCTCTTCTTCGAGGTCAATCTCGAGGAATTCCGCAGAAAGAAAGCACAGGGCATCCGTCCCATCTACTACGCAGAAAAGGAACGCGGAGACTCTGTCCTACTCTATTTCGAACGTCTCCGCATCTCCCATGATTACGATGGCACATGTTATGTTGATTCTCGTATCAATGTGTTCTTTAAATAAGGAATAATATAAGATTCTAAAGCAATTCAAGGGATTCCAAGGGACAATTGTTCCTTGGAATCCCTTTTCTACGAGGCAAAGTATTGTCCCATAGAATCCTTATAATTCATATATATAATCGATGTAGATTCCTCGCATAAAACCATCGTTCGAGGCAGAGCCCTTCCAATAGATTGACTTGGGCGAGGAAAGTTTGAAGTCGGGGAACCTGATGAAGGTCCATCCGCTCTTGGGGACCACGTACTTCGACTTGTCAGTCAATACGGGTTTTTCCTTGCCAATATATACGTGTGACTTGGTCTGATTAGCCCAAGTGAAGACCTTATTGCCTTCGGCATCGGAGGGCAGGGCATCGTAGACCTTCTGAGGCACATAGACGCGAGCTCCATATCGTTTACCGGGCTTGGCCGTGAAGACCAGCGACTGCGTAAGGTCGCCACGTTTCACGGTCATTCCGTAAGGTGTGGCTGCTCCCGCTTTTGTGTAAATCCATGTCTTGTTCTTTTCATCCGACTTGATCAAATCGACCGCACTGACGGCTCCTGCCACTGTAAGTTCTGGTTTGGAGCATTTGATGGGAGGAGCACCTTCAAGATAGAAGGGATATTCGCCACGGCCCCACGTCTGTTGCACAGCAATGCTATGGTAGGCTCCACGGCCTTTGGCATAGACCACCCAAGGTCCCACGGCCTTGTTCAAGCCGCTCAGTCGCTGTAGATAGACCGACCGGAGGTTGATGACTGAGGCCGTCTTGGGCAAAGGCGTACCATCGTCGCCCACACCGACGATGGCATAGTAGCGATAGTAGTCGGTTATCTTCTGACCATCAGCATCGAGGGCGAATATCTTACCATCCTCTTCCTTGTAGCCGCTTGTGATGACATTGCCATCGATATCGACGATGTTTCCTTCTCTGTTCCTCCGGTAGGTGCGAAAACGTTTCAGTCCGTTACCGAAATTCGACACAGTGACCGACTGGACGATGATGTCATGGAAGCCTATGCTGCCAGCGAAGATGAACCATTTGTATAGCTTGCCCTTGGGCGGAACATAGCCTTCGTCGCTATCGTACTTCATGCTTGATGAAGCACACTTGATGGGTTGCGTATCCTTGCCACCCTGGCAGGAACCCTCAACCTGAATGTCGCCAAATTCGCAATGCGTGAAGTTCATCTTGCCGGGCTTGCCATAGAAGAAGTTGCCCATACATCCCTCGAAGTTGAAGTAGTAGAAGTAGCAGGCTGAGACATCACTCGGTCCCGGTGGATCGAAGAGGAAAAGCGGAGCAGCCCGTCCCACATTGTCTATTCGGCCGCAATCACGTACATTGGTGTAGCCGAAATGGCTCTCGTAGCAGCGACGCAACAGGACGCACGTTCCCTTGACGTGCTGGAAATAGAGGCCATCAAACTGACCATATGGGCAACAGTCGAGCCACAAGGCAGCCTTGGTGACATAGCGATAGGTACGCTTGGTGATGCCTTCTCCATATTTGGGGACAAAACCCATATCGACCATCGACTCGGTGCCTGTCAAGAATGCAAGATCGCACAACTTGCATCCACGCATAAACAGGGATTTCTTCTCATCCATATAGCCCAGGCGGAAGATGTAAGACTGCGATGTGCGATAAGGCAGGATGCGGGCACCTGAAGCATTGGCCTGCATCTTGGGTCCTCTGATGCTGATGCCCAATGCCGAAAAACTATCTCCCTTACGAAGAAGCAATGTGGGCGAAAAAGCATAGGCACCTTCGGGCAGGAAAAGGTCATAAGTTGTAGCACGGCGATCGAGGAACGCCATCCATTTGACCATATAAGGCATATTATCTTCGTGCGTATCGGCCGTTTTTCTGCGAGCTCCCAACTGCAGGAAGTTCACCTCATTGCTGGCTGGCACTACCAGATCGGCATAAAGTTCGGCCTCAGCATTGGCAAGCCTGATGAGCGTGGCCGTATCGAGATAAGCCGTCGTATGTTCGCCAGCCATCCCTTTCCATGTCAGGTCGTAGGCATAGCCAACGACATTGTGCCGGCTATCATAGACCAACAGCGATGCATCGAGGCGACTCTTGATGTAATAAGTGCTTCCACCTCCATCGCCAGCGCTATAAAAGCCCTTTGTGATGGCAACATCGCCCTTCTTCAGATTGGTGCTCGCAGCAAGGTCTGCCACATTCTCATAGATATAAGCCTGCGTATAGCGAACCGTGTCAGCAGAAACTGTCCCGATCCTGCTTCCATAAATGCCTCGCTCTTCGGCAGGGACAGTCGGAGTATAGACAGCCGACTTCTTCGGGTCAAGGTTCGGAGCCTTCGCCTGGCTTTCAGCCTGTGCGTACTGGCTCGAAACAAACCCGAGCAACAGCACCAGATGTCCAATCAATAAACTTGTATGTCTCATTGTCAGAAATGTTCTTGTTACTTCAATCAGATGAACGATGCAAAGATAACGATTATTTTGAGAAAAGAAGCTGGAATCACTAAAAAACTGCGCACAAATAATTATTTTTCACATTTGCTTGGAGTTTTCTGCAAAACTGATTATCTTTGCACCCGTATAATCATCTTCTATACCATTATGAAAAGGAGTATCATTCACGTCCTCACCCTCTTCACCCTCTTCGCCTCCTTCTCGGCCTTCCCTTCTTTGCAGGCACAGGCTTCTCCCGGTAGTGACCATAGGGAACAACTGCCGGCCATCGAGATGCTTGCCGACCGAACCATCATCTATCCGGGGCGACTCGACCTTCAGGGCGACGAGACGCTGATGGGCATCCTTCAGATGTATCCCGAACTGCTTATCGGCGGCTATGACAATCTGCTAGGCAGCTACCAGTTGCGTCTTGACAATGTGGCCATCTCGGGCGACAGTCGCCTGCTGATGTCGCAAATCAAGGCCAGCATCATCCAAAAGATACAGATTTGCGACAACTCAGGTGTCGCCAAGGGTCGTACGGGCGAAGGCTGCGTCATCGACATCAACCTGCGCGAAACCGAAGATAATGCTCACGGCTATACTGCCCTGCAATATGCCACAGACCATCAGCTCAGCGGAACCGCCAACATCCGTTACGGCGACGAACACACCGACGTCTTCGTCAACGCCCAGTTCAACCGCACCGACATCAAGAGCATATACAAGGACCAGCAGTACCTGCACGCCGAGATGACTAACCGGCTGACCGACCGCGATGTTATTCGCTCCTACGTCAACCAGAGTTACAAGAACACCAACACGCCCTCCGAAAACCTGCGCAAAAATCTGCGCGAAGAGATGTTCCTCATCCGTACGAGGTGGTTTCATACCTTCAACAAACTGGGTACCGAACTGCTTACTATGCTTACCTATACCCGTGAAAACAACCCGTTGGAACAATTTGCCATCCGTGACAACGAACATCGTATTATCCGCAATAGCTATGACCTGCCCGCCTGGCTGCTCGAACTCAATACACCCATCCCCTCCATCAAAGGATTGAAGATGATGACCGGCATCGAAGCGGGCTACAACATACAGGACTACGGCATTAACCAGCTCAACGAAACTGGCTTGGCTTTCGACGAGGAAAGCACCTACCACATCTTTCACCACGATGTATACCTGCAATTCAACTACAGGCGTGGCCCCCTTCTCTTCACCATAGGCGACCGTGTGATGTTCTATAACTACAACCAGAAAGGCTATTCGGGCGGCTGGTCGAAGAACTCCACACGCAATATGTTCCAGATAAGCACGGTGTTCACTCCACATCCTCGCCACCAGTTCCAACTCGCTTACTTCCGCAAGTTCACCAATCCCAGTGCCCTCGATGTATTCATCGAACTGTGGCCCAACACTGCAGGCACTTTCATCGGTGGCGAGGCCGACCTTGAGGAGACACGCGTCAATCAGTTCAAGCTCGCCTATGGCTACACGCAACATAACTTTACCGTCAAAGCCAACGGCAGCTATTACACCACCAGCAACGACGAACGATATTACAAGGCCGGAACATCCATCTACTATAAGGTAGGAAACCTCTCACTCACGGCAGGCTACAACATCTACTCCATCAAGAATACTGCAATTCCCGATGCCGACCGCACCACCTATCACGATGCTCGCCTTGCCTCCAAGCTCTCATTGCCACGACAATGGCTGCTCGGAGCACGATGGATCTGGTATTCCAAGGACATGCCCTACCGCGTAAGCAACTATGACGACAAGCCCTTCTATGGAGGATTCGAGGTAATCAAACGATTCCATTCCAATCGTTCTATCGGACTACATTGGCACGACATATTCCATAGCGACCTCAGTGCTGTTATCGCTACGGCTCAATGGAACTTCTGATCGATACCCATAGATGTAAACGACACAGTCTTTTTTCGCTAAATGAAATAAAACCGTCACCATTACCTATTATTACAAAATGAAACACCTTTTCTCAACCCTTGCCATCTCGATTTGCATGGCTTTTGGACTCCATGCCCAAACCTATCAACCAGACCTCGTCATAAAACTCTGGCCCAATGGGGCACCCACCGACAATGGCGATATGGAACCTGAAAAAGACTTCGGCACCCACTTCGAGCACACACAAGATCCCGACATCTCGGTCTATTTGCCCGAGCATCCTTGCGGACTAGCAGTTCTCGCCATCCCAGGTGGCGGTTACAGCGGCGTATGGTACAACCACGAAGGGCATCTGCCCGCTACATGGTACAACGAACAGGGCATCGTATATGCCGTGCTGAAGTACCGTCTGCCTAATGCTCATCCCGAAGTGCCAC
>JAZQBS010000094.1:0-7567 GCA_045545875.1 Bacteroidales bacterium | reverse complement strand
GACAGCCAGCGTCAAAGTGAAGAACACCGGCAGTCGCGATGGCCAGGAAACAGTACAACTCTATATCCACGACGTCTATAGCACTTCCACACGTCCCGTCCAGGAACTTCGCGCTTTCCAGAAAGTCAGCATCAAGGCTGGCGAAGAAAAGACCGTCAATTTCGAACTTAGCCAAGAGGATCTCAAGTACTACGACCACGAGCTCAACTATGTCTGTGAGCCCGGTGACTTCGAGATCATGATCGGCCCGAACTGCAAGGATGTCAAGAAGGTTATCCTTACTGCTGAATAATCCGCCCCGAAACAGGAATTGCACGTCTTTCACAGAGGAATGACCTTTTTTGGCCAAGATTGGTTATACTACGATAGGACCATAACCAGTCTTGGCCAAGATTGGTTATGCGGCGGTGGGAGCAAGCATTATCTCGGCCGTCAGAGTGCTTTTTCCCATTGGACTATAACCAATCTTGGCCAGGATTGGTCATGCGACGACAGAACCATAACCAATCTTGGTATAAAAAGGGTATGCTCCGAGAGGAGAATAACCATTCCTGGCCAAGATTGGTTATGCGGCGTTCGGAGCAAGCACTATCTCGGCCGTCAGAGTGCTTTTTCCTATTGGACCATGACCAATCTTGGCCAGGATTGGTCATGCCGCGATCGGACCATAACCAATCCTGGCGCAAATTGGTTATGCTGAGTCGGGACTATAACCAGTCTTGGCCAAAAAAGGTCATGCGCCAATCGAAACTTCATCAATCGTCATTCAAAGTGATGAATATTTCAAAGAAAGGACGAAGATTATGTTCAAAAGGATAAAAAAATTTTGCAGAAAGCAGCGAAAATAGTATCTTTGCGACATAAAACATAGCCACCTCCTGTAATCATCAATTTGGAAACCTAACGTAAGTTCCGATGCCGACGATACTGCATTTTCTTATAAGATAAGATAAGCGATAAAGTGGTGGAGGTTGAAGTCGAATCTTTGCCCATCCTTTGGCAACTACAAGCAGGAAGCTGCATCAGGATTGACATCTCCTCCTCCGGTTTTCCGCAGTACAGCATTCATTCCAATTACGCTGGTGTTTGGGCCATGCAGCAAAAAACGAGAAAGGCTCATCAGACAATATATGTCGGAAATAAACAAGAAAGTCGAATAGTTATACCTTTGATTCAATGAAAAAAGCATTCATTCTGGCAGCAGGCATTTTGCTTGGATGCCTTAACCTGACAAAGTCAATGGCGCAGGACGCAGAGTCGGCATCGATGATGGAACGGATTCTGCAATACATGAAGATGAATTCCAACATAAATCCCGAGACCGACATCTGGGATGCCTTTTGGATCGGCGTACCCGACGCCAGTGACACCGGCTATAAAGTCTGTTATTTCCGCAAGGAGATAGCACTGACGACCAAACCAGAAACATACAAAATACGCGTCACTGCCGACAATCGGTACAAATTGTATGTCAATGGCCTAATGGTATCGATGGGGCCTAATCGCAGCGACCTTCGTCATTGGAAGTACGCAACTATCGACCTGGCGCCCTATCTGAAGACTGGCCAGAACGTCCTTGCCGTCCAGGTATGGAATGCCGGCGACGAGCGCCCGATGGCAAACTTCTCGTCCCGAACAGCGTTGCTCGTCCTCGGCCTTGACGATGCCAAACAGGTCAGCACCAATAGTACCTGGAAGTGCATTCTCGACCCTGCCTATCAGCCTCGACCCTCAATGATGAGCCGCTACACCTACTACTGTGCTGGTCCTGGTGACTGTGTAGATATGAATCGGACGATTGCCGACTGGAAAGATGCAGACTGCGACTTGTCTCGTTGGCAGGATGCCACGAGCATTGCCATGGCTTATCCTCATGACACAAGTTTTGGCACTGGCGGATATGATGTCCTGTTGGAAGAACGCGACCTCCCCGAGATGGAATTCTCGACCGAACGCATCCCGACAGCCAGACGCGATGGTGGACTGAAACTCCCCAAAGATTGGCCTGCCGTGCCAGCCGATGTCACCATACCAGCCAACAAGAGCGTCGATATACTGATCGACCAGGAGCATCTCACCAATGCCTTCTTCAATCTGAAGTTCAGCCAAGGAAAAGGCAGCACCATTGTCACAACTTATGCTGAGTCGCTCTACAACACCATAAGTGAAACCCTACAAACCAAAGGGAACCGCAACAATGTCGATGGCAAGCAGATCATCGGCCGACAAGACAGCATCGTCAGCAATGGTACAACAGGCCAACTCTTCACCACACTCGAGTGGCGCACTTATCGCTACATCAACCTTCACATCGAGACGCGCGAACAAGCTCTCATCATCAATGACCTATGGGGCAACTTTACAGGTTATCCCTTCCAGTTAAAGGCGAGCCTCGACACCGATGACACAGAACTACAGGAGATTTTCGAAATCGGTTGGCGCACTGCCCGTCTTTGTGCTCACGAGACCTACATGGATTGCCCATACTACGAACAACTCCAATATCTCGGCGACACTCGCATACAGGCACTCATCACCTTGTACAATACTGGTGACGAGACCATGGTCAAGAACTTCCTGACCCAATCCGACCAGAGTCGCAATGCCGAAGGTTGTACCCAAGGCCGCTACCCAACTTCGCAAAGCCAATACATCACGCCTTACGCCCTGAGTTACATCTATGCCCTGCACGACTATATGCGCTATGGCAAGGACGATGATTTTCTGCGTGACCTCATGCCTGGAGCCGAAGGAATCCTGCATTATTTCAGCCGATACCAGCAGGCAGACGGACGTATCAAAAACCTGCCTGGATGGAACTTCGTCGATTGGGTCTATGACGACGATGGCTGGAAACAAGGTGTACCAGAGCGCGGCAAGGATGGCTGCAGTATCGTGATGGACCTTCAGCTCCTCCTTGCTCTCCAGATGATGAGCGAGATGGAACGACATTTTGGAGAAAACGACAGAGCCAGAACTTATGATGAATGCGCCCAGAAACTTGCCGAAAGCGTGCAGCGTGCCTATTGGAACGAGTCACGCGGACTTTATTCTGACCGCATCGAGCAAGACCACTTCTCGCAACATGGCAACTGTCTTGCGCTGATCTGTGGGCTGGCTCAGGGCGAACAGGCACGTTCTATCGGACAAAAACTTATGAATGACACAACTCTGGCTCCCGCCTCGGTCTATTTCAAGCATTATCTTCACGAAGGCCTTGTCAAGGCCGGTCTTGGCGACGACTACCTGTCCTGGCTCGACATCTGGCGCGAAAATATACGAATGGGACTCACCACTTGGGCTGAGACCAGTGATATCAATGGCACACGCTCGGACTGTCATGCTTGGGGAGCATCGCCCAACATCGAACTGTTCCGCACAATCCTTGGTATCGACTCCAAGGCCGCTCATTTCTCCGAAGTTCGTATCGAACCCCATCTTGCAGGCTTGAAAGCGGACAAGAAAGGCATTCGCCACATCGGCGGCACCATGCCTCATCCTCAAGGCGAGATACACGTTGACTACACCATCGGCAAGGATGGCAAACTAAAGGCTACTATTTCCCTACCAAACAAGGTCACGGGCACCTTTGTCTGGAAAGGACAAGAGACGCAGTTGCATGGTGGCGGAAACGTAATCTTATGACATCCAAATAATACTAATACAAATTATAAGAAATGAGAAGATTATTTATCCTTATGACAGTTCTCGGAACGACTGTTCTTGGGACTTTTGCCCAGCAGCTGAAACTTAATGCCGACAATGTGGAGGAAGTACTCCAAGCCATGACCATCGAAGAGAAGGCGCAACTGCTCATCGGTGTGGATGGAGGAATGTTCAAAGCTCTCGAGCGCATGCTGGGAGGCGAAACATCCGACCAGCAGGTCAACATGGTTGGCCAAAGCCAGACATCAGTGCCCGGAGCTGCCGGTGCAACTCGTGCCATCCCACGTCTGGGCATACCAGCCACTGTGTTGACCGACGGCCCCGCAGGTGTACGCATAAACCCAACCCGTGAAGGCGACACACAGACCTATTACTGCACAGGATTCCCCGTCGGTACCGTGCTCGCTTCGACCTGGAACACCGAACTTGTGGAGCAGGTAGGTGCTGCCATCGGTAATGAAGTGTTGGAATATGGTTGCGACGTACTGCTCGCTCCGGGTATGAACATCATGCGCCATCCGCTCTGTGGCCGCAACTTCGAATATTACAGCGAAGACCCCCTGCTTACCGGCAAGATTGCAGCAGCCTACGTAAACGGTGTGCAGAGCCAAGGTGTGGGTACAAGTGCCAAGCATTATGCAGCCAACAGCCAGGAGATCAACCGACTGGGTGTGGATGCGCGTGTTTCGCAACGTGCCTTGCGTGAGATTTACTTGAAAAACTTCGAGATCGTGGTCAAGGAATCTCAGCCCTGGACCATCATGTCGAGCTACAACCGCTTGAATGGAGAATTCACCCAAGAATCGAAGGGACTGCTTACCGACGTGCTGCGCACCGACTGGGGTTTCAAAGGCATCGTGATGACCGACTGGACTCCCATCCGCAACACAGCAGCACAAGTGGCAGCCGGCAACGACCTTATGGAACCAGGTATGGATATGCAGGTCAATGCTCTGGTGAGCAGCATCAAGTCGGGCAAAGTAAGCATCGAGGACGTGGATGCCTGCTGCCGTCGTATGCTGGAGTATATCGTCAGGACTCCTTCGTTCAAGGGCTATCGGTTCAGCAACAAACCCGATTTGAAAGCACATGCCGAGATCACCCGTCAGTCGGCTACCGAAGGCATCGTGCTTCTCAAGAATCAGGACAATACTTTACCAATCAGCAATGATGTCAAGATTGCCGTATTCGGTGTGAGCAGCTACGACTTCATGGCTGGCGGCACCGGTTCAGGCGACGTAAACAAGGCTTACACCGTGGATATGATGGAAGGTTTGCGCAACGCAGGATTCGCTTGTGAGAAGGAGATTGAGGAACTTTATCGTTCCTATGTTGACTATCAGAGCAAGTATTTGCGCACCCTTCGCGATTATCAATGGTACGAAGGGGCTCCTCGTCCCGATGAAATGGTCATCAACAAGTCGTATGCCAAGAAATGGGCTGGCAAGACTGATGTTGCCATCCTCACCTTGGGACGTCAGGCCGGCGAAGGAGACGACCGCACCGTCGAGTCTTTCTCGCTGACCGACAACGAGCGACAGACACTCGACAACCTTTGTGAGGCATATCATCTGGCTGGAAAGAAGGTGATTGTGATATTGAATGTTGGTTCGAGCATCGAGACCGCTTCGTGGAAGAGCCAGCCCGACGCCATTCTCTGTGCTTGGCAAACCGGACAGGAAGGCGGCAATTCGGTGGCCGATATCCTGACAGGCAAGGCCAATCCAAGCGGCAAACTCACACAGACGTTCCCCGTCAGCATCTTCGACGTTCCTGCCAGTCGTGACTTCCCCCTCTACGACCGCGATTTCAACCAGGTCGATACCTATATGGGCAAACCCTCGAACAAGAAGGACGTAGGCTATTGCAACTACGAGGACGGCATCTATGTAGGCTACCGCTACTTCGAAACAGCGCAAGCCGAAGTCTCCTACCCCTTCGGATTCGGTCTCTCCTACACGACTTTTGCTTATAGCAAGCCCACTATCCGTGCCACCAAAGACGGATTCGAAGCAAGCATCACCGTAAGCAACACGGGCAATGTGGCCGGCAAGGAAGTCGTTCAACTCTATGTTACTTCACCAAATGGACAGGTCGCCAAACCTGCCCTCGAACTGAAGGCATTTGGCAAGACACGCGAACTGAAACCTGGCGAATCGCAAACCATCCAAATGAAGGTCAGCAACTACGATCTTGCTTCGTTCATCGAATCGGAAAGCGCTTGGATTGCTGATGCAGGCCGTTATCAGATCAAGTTTGCAGCAGCAGTCAACGATGTTCGTGCCACCTCGACCTATACACTTTCGAAACCCTTGAAGGTCACTGTCTCCAATGCTTTGGCACCAAAGAATCCAATCAACGAGATGACGGTGAAGTAATTCGACATGAAAAAAAAACACAATATGCTAAGACCATCTATATTCCTTTCTGCAATGACACTGCTCACCCTGAGTGCCTGCAAGCAACAACCTCATGACCTCACTACCTCACAACATGATGAGGCCATGATCATCCGTTCGGCCGGTCCTTGGCTCGATACCGAGGGCAAGAAAATTGAAGCCCACGGCTTTCAGGTATTCTACAACGAACAGGACTCCACCTACTATTGGTATGGTGAGAACAAAGAACACACCCATCGGGGCAGCAACGTCTGGACGTGGGGTATCCGTGCCTATGCCTCACGTGACTTCGTGCATTGGACCGACAAGGGCCTTATCATTCCACCCGATACCGTCGATGTCCATTCGCCCCTCCACTACAGCCAGTGGAACGACCGCCCACACATTATATATAATAAGAGAACGGGCAAATGGGTGTGCTGGATCAAGAACATGTCATCGACCGTCTTCTTCGTCATGCAGGCTGACACGTTCTTAGGCCCCTATGAAATGGTCAACACCGGCCTACGCCCAGGCGGCTACGGAGTGGGCGATTTCGACCTCTATGTCGATGACACAACGGGCAAGGCATATATCTGGTTCGAACGCCCACACTGGGAGATGATGTGCTTCTCCCTGAACGACACTTACACAGACGTGACCACCGAGGTGAGCGAGCACTTCTACGGCCTGCGTCCGCCCTATACCCGCGAAGCTCCCACCCACTTCATGGTCGATGGCCGTCATTACCTGTTCACAAGCGGCACGACGGGATATTTTCCCAACGAAAGCCAGGTGGCACGCTTCGACGACGTGCACGGCACCTACATCAACCTTGGCAACCCCCATCCCACCGACACGACGCGTACCTCCTACTTCTCGCAGATTACCGATGTGGTAAAGATTCCTGGCAAACAGAACCTCTACGTCGTGGTTGCCGATCGATGGATGCCACAGCTCATGGGAACCATGAACTCCGAACTCATCACACGCCAATTCGCCGAGCAACATAAGGACACCCATCCCGATCCGCTCAATTTCGAAGGCATTGGTTATTACCCCGACTACAGCAAGATTGTACGTGTGGATTGGGACGATATCCCCGATGCCACCTACACCTTCCTGCCCATGCAGATGGTGAACGGCATGCCCATCATCGAATGGCGCGACGAGTGGAGTCTTAATGACTATGAATGATAGATGGGATTCCATCTTTCGTCTTCAAAAACATATCAATCATTATGAAAGTATTCTTTTCCATCCTATTCTGTAGCCTGATGTTTGCCACCAGCTACGCACAGAGTTCGGACAATGACGACGGCACATTCACCAATCCTGTCCTGTGGACCGACATGCCCGATCCCGATGTGATTCAGGTGGGTGACACCTTCTACTTCGTATCCTCTTCGATGCATATGCTGCCAGGCGTCACCATCCTCAAGAGCAAGGACCTGGTGAACTGGGAATTTGGCACCAACGTGGTACCGCAGTTCGACGACGATCCCTACTTCGACATGGAAGGC
>JAZQBS010000093.1:0-22233 GCA_045545875.1 Bacteroidales bacterium | reverse complement strand
AATAAGGCAACAAGAGAACCAGAGATGGCCGTTCCGAACTTTTGTGCCATGGTGCCTGACGAGAAGATGAGGCCTGTCGAAGAAGTACCATTCTTCTCGGTGGCATAGTCAGCCACATCGGCATACATCGACCAAAGCAGCGGCGAATAGAGGCCGATACCTACCGAGGTGAATACCACGATGGCAACGAGCACCCAGATGTAGGCAGGATCCTTGGGGATAAAGAAATAGAGTATGGAGAATACGGCACAAATGATGGCAGCGACGGTAAATGCCTTGCGCTTGGAACCCATCCATTGGGTGAACTTGGGCGAAAGTCCGCCAAATATCATACACGTCACTTCGCCGAAGGTCATAAACACAGTGTAGTTGATGATCAGCCCACTGATGGTGATTTCCTTGCCCAGAATGTAGTCGAACATATAGCCTGCTACGGCATAGCGGAAACCGTTGAAGAAGTTGGTGCAGATGCCGATGAGGGTAAGATAAATCCATGGCTTGTTCTTGACAAGGTCCTTGAAAGGCTTGAACGAGAACTTCTCGGCACGAACCGGCTTCAGACGTTCCTTGGTAAGCAGACCACATGCAAGGGTGCCGAGGGCAGCGATGATTCCAAAGAATGCGCCCAGCATGGCATATTGATGTTGTTCGGTGCCGCCTACCATCTTCTGAAGGTAAGGGAAAGCGAACAAGGTGATGAAGCCCATGGCATAGGCTCCGACCATGCGGTAGGACGAGAACTGGTTCTTCTCATTGTCATCGTCGGTCATCACACCAAGTAGCGATCCGTAGGGAACATTGACAGCTGTGTACATAGCCATCATCAGCAGGTAGAGCGAGTAGGCATAGATACGCTTGCCCATAGGTCCGAATTCGGGCGTGAAGAGCAGCAGAGCGAAGATGAGGCCGAAGGGGATGGCACCGAAGATGAGCCAGGGACGATAGGTTCCCCAGCGCGACTGAGTGCGATCGGCGAGACTGCCCATTAGTGGATCAGTCACCACGTCGAACATACGGGCGATGAGCATCAAGGTGGCCGTGTCGGCTACAGTGAGGCCAAAAACGTTGGTGAAGAAGAGTGGGAAGGCGATGGACATGATTTTCCATGTGATGCCACCAGCCGCAGCGTCACCCAGGGCATAGCCGATTTTTTCTTTGAGTGTTGCCATAAGGTATTAATTTACAATTAACAAATAACAATTATTGTTGATTTAGGAATGCAAGGTTACGATCGATAAGACTGTTGCGTGTTTTGACGCTCTCGCCTGTCGAGAACTTGTCGACGGGTGTGTTAAAGCAGTAGTCGACCAGTTGGCCGATGGTCGAGGTGGCTACATGAAGGCGGGTGTCGGACGAAGCATAATAGATATATACCTTGTCGTCCATCTGGTGCATATCGGCACCAGTTCCGCCATCAGCAATCCATCCGTTGGCAAAGAGTACATTCATGACATCGCCAATATACTCCTCATCCTTGGGTACCATGAAAGCACCACCTGGTTGGGCGATGACGCGGGTGGGATCGTCGAGAGCGGTCATATACATATATAATACGTAGCGCAAACCAGAGGCACAACCACGTACACCATGCGCCAGATGAAGCCAGCCCTTGGGAGTCTTGAAGGGATGAGGACCCTCGCCGTTCTTCACTTCCATAATGGTGTGGTAATGACGGGCGTTGATAATCTTCTCTTCCTTCACTTCGGCATGCGTGATGTCGTCGATGAGTGCCCATCCGATACCTCCACCCGACCCAGTGTCGATGAAGCCATCCTGAGGACGTGTGTAGAGAGCATATTTGCCATCAACGAACTCGGGGTGCAGCACGACGTTACGCTGTTGGGATTTGGCGCGCAAATCGGGCAGACGCTCCCAATTCATAAGGTCCTTGGTGCGGGCAATACCGCAGGTGGCGGTGGCGGCGCTTAGATTGCCAGGTTGGCTGTCGTCGTGACGCTCCACGCAGAAGAGGCCATAGATCCAGCCATCTTCGTGTCGGGTAAGTCGCATATCATAGACATTGGTAGCCGGAGCATCGAGGCCAGGCAGACAACTGCCTTCGGGTGCCTCGGGCATGGTGATAGGATGATTCCAGAAACGGAAATTATCGATGCCGTTGGGTGATTCGGCTATGGCGAAGAACGACTTGCGGTCATCACCTTCTACGCGTACCACTACGACGTACTTGTCGCCCCATTTGATGGCGCCGGCATTGAGTGTGGCATTGACACCGATGCGCTCCATGAAGTAGGGATTCGTCTCAGGGTTGTAGTCATAACGCCATAACAGTGGTGTATGAGCTGCAGTAACAATAGGAAATTCGTAACGGTTGAAGATACCGTTTCCCTCGATTGATTTATTTTCGCGCGTCACGAGGGCTTCGTATTGTGCCTCGACGAAGGCTTTGCGCTGATTGAAATCCATTTTATATAAAAGTTAAGAGAGGTTCTGAAAGGTTCAGAAGGGTTAAGAGAGGTTTATTGTATATCCTTTAAGAAAAGTGTATTGGGTTGGGCGTAGAGTTTCTTGAAGTCCTCGGCTGTGGCAACATCCTTCGAAGCTCCGAAATGGTCGGCATGCCAGTTGCGCCAAGGCAGGAAGTAACTTGGCAGATAGGCCTGCTCGATGACGGGTTTGAAGACACGAGTCCACCAGTCGGCAACGGGAGAGTTCTGCATGCCGCATTCGGTAATGGCGAAGATTTTGCCGTGATCCTTGGCGTATGTGCTGAGGAAGATGACGTCGGCTGTAGCCTGACGAACAAAGTCCTCTTCGGTGCCCCATTGGTAGCAATCTTCACCCACGAGGTCTATGATGTCGTCGCCGGGCCAACGGGAGAGGAATGCCTCTTCGGTCCAGTAGCCCTGCAGGTTGGGCGAGCAACTCCAGACGATGTTGGTGGGCAGTTGTTTGGCGATGTGGTCGTAGGTCATACGAAAGAATGCCTTGTACTCATCGTCAGTGCAAAGCTTTTGACCCCACCAGAACCATGAACCATTGTATTCGTGCCAAGGACGGAAGATGAATGGCATGGGGGAACCATCCTTATAGGTAATGGTTTTGAGGAATGTGGTGACAGCATCGAGCCAGCCTATGAACTTCTCATGCTGTTCGCCACCGGGGAGGATGTTACGAACGACGGTCGAGTCGGTCACGTCCCATGCTGTGCCTCCGGTACGAGGATTGCGAGGATGCCAGCTGAAAGTGATGATGCCACCGCGCTCGACATGCTTAATGGCTTCTTCACGTATCCAGGTGAAAGGTACCGAATCAAGGTTCTTGGCATCGCCCATTTCGATTCCGCCAAGGTCGAAGCCCATGAGAGCTGGGAAGTCGCCGACAAGCTCGTAGGTGTCGGAGCGTCCGCGTTCCCATTGCCAGGTGACACCATAGAACGGGTCATCCTGGTGAGCATACATATAGCCCTTCTGACGAAGGTTGTCGAGACGTGTGATGAGCGCTTGAGCAGGAGTAGACTGTGCTTCACTGTCCGTCTGAGCCTTCTTACCGCAGGAGGCCATCAGCGCCATTGCAAGAGAGGCGAAAAGAAGAATCTTTTTCATATTATTTGTAGATTTCGTTGTTCTGGATTCCGATATTCCGGAATGCCGGTATTTCGTTATACCGTTATACCGGAATTCCGAAATAATTTGAATAAAGAAAACTCTTACATAATTACTTCGACGACATGTTTGCCGGGGGTAGCCTTGATGACGTTACTTTCGATGACCTGGCCATCGACGGTAACACGACTGACACTCTTCTGATGTCCGTTGGGGTTTTTGACAGTGATGTCGAACTCGATGCCACGAAGTATTCTCTTCACCTTGTATTCCTTGAGGTCGGCGGGGATACAAGGGTCGATCTCGATACCGTCATAAGTTGGCTTGATGCCGAGGATGAACTGTGTGATGGTGTACCAGTTCCAGGCTGCGGTGCCAGTGAGCCAAGAGTTCTTGCCTTCTCCGGGTTTGGCGGCATCCTTGCCTGCTACCATCTGGCAATACACGTAAGGCTCGACCTTGTGAAGCTGTTGGTCCTTAATCCAAGCAGGGCAGATCTTGGTGTAATGCTCCCAGGCGTCGTTGCCGCGACCGGCAACTGTCTCGCCAATGATGACCCATGGATTGTTGTGGCAGAAGATGCCGGCATTCTCCTTGTAACCGGCTGGGTAGGAGCTAATTTCACCCATTTCGACGTGATAGGTGGTATAGGCGGGGTTGTTGAGCACCATGCCGTGTTCGGAGTCGAGGTATTTCTTGCACGCGTCGAGAGCCTTATCGACCATGCCCTCCTCCAGTCCGATGCCTGCCATTGTGCAGAAGCCTTGCGACTCGATGAAGATTTTGCCTTCCTCGTTCTCGTTCGAACCGATCTTGTTGCCGTAGAAGTCGTAGGCGCGCAGGTACCATTCGCCATCCCAACCGTGTTTCTTGACGGCTTCCACCATGTTGTCGATGCATTTCTGTGCACGCTTGGCTTCGTCCAATGCCTTGCCTCCAAGGGTCTGGCAGAGCTCGACGTACTGCTTGCCGCAGAAGACGAAGAGGCCTGCTATCATGAGTGACTCGGCCTTCGAGCCTTCGGTCTTGTTCTCGGTAGTCTGGAACGACTCGTTGGGGTCCCAAGAGAAGCAGTTGAGGTTGAGGCAGTCGTTCCAGTCGGCACGTCCGATGAGGGGCAGCATGTGTGGACCGAGATTCTCGACCACGTGGTTGAACGAGATGCGGAGGTGCTCCATCAGTGTGACTTCACTGCCGGGCTGGTTGTCCCAGGGCACCATCTCGTCGAGGATGCCGAAGTCGCCCGTCTCCTTGATGTAGGCGATGGTGCCAAAGATGAGCCACATCGGGTCGTCGTTGAATCCGCCGCCGATGTCGTTGTTGCCGCGCTTGGTGAGGGGCTGGTACTGGTGGTAGCAGCCTCCGTCGGGGAACTGGGTGGAGGCGATGTCGATGATGCGCTGGCGAGCGCGGCTGGGCACCTGGTGGACGAAGCCCACGAGGTCCTGGTTTGAATCGCGGAAGCCCATGCCACGACCTACGCCGCTTTCGAAGAAGGAAGCCGAGCGCGAGAAGTTGAAGGTGATCATGCACTGGTACTGGTTCCAGATGTTGACCATTCGGTCCAGTCGCTCGTCGCCACTCTTGACCACATACTTGTCGAGCAGCTCGTCCCACATCTTATGCAACTCGTCGAAGGCGGCATCGACAGCCTCGATGGTCGAAAACTTCCGGATGGTTTCGAGGGCTTTCCGCTTGTTGACGAGGGTCACGTCGCTATCCTGAGACGAGATGAGTTCGCCGCGGCGCTTGCGTTCGATGTCTTCGACTGAGAACTTCTCGTCCTGTTCGTTCTCTACGTAGCCCAGGAGGAAGACGAAGTCCTTCGATTCGCCAGGCTGGAGCGTCACCTCGATGTAATGGCTGGCGATAGGCGACCATCCGTGGGCCAATGAATTGGAGGGACGGCCGGCCATGACGCACTGTGGTGCCTCGAAGCCGTTGTAGAGGCCGATGAACGACTCGCGGTCGGTGTCGTAGCCCTGCACAGGCACATTGACAGTGTAGTAGGCATAGTGGTTGCGGCGCTCCTTGTATTCGGTCTTGTGGTAGATGGTCGAGCACTTCAACTCCTTATCAGAAGTTGAGGTGCCGAGGTTCGGCACCTCGACCTCCACTTCTCCTGTTGACCAGTTGCGCTGGAAGTTCTCCATGTCGGTGGCAGCGTTCCAAAGGCACCATTCGACGAGCGAGAAGAGCTTGAGGCGCTTCACCTCGCTGGTGGGATTGGTGAGGGTCAGTTTCTGTACCTCGGCCCACGTCTTGAGGGGGACAAAGAAGAGCACCGAGGCCTCCACACCGTTCTTCGAGCCGGTGATGCGCGTGTAGTTCATGCCATGGCGGCATTCGTAGGAGTCTAGTGGCGTCTTGCAGGGCTTCCACCCCGGATTCCACACAGTGCCGCCGTCGTTGATGTAGAAGTAGCGGCCGCCATTGTCCATCGGTACACCATTGTAGCGATAGCGGGTAATGCGGCGGGACTTGGCATCCTTGTAGAAGCTGTAGCCTCCAGCAGTGTTGGAGATAAGTCCGAAGAAATCCTCATTGCCCAGATAGTTGATCCAGGGAAAGGGAGTGGCGGGGTCGGTGATGACGTACTCGCGGTTGGTATCATCGAAGTGTCCGAATACTTTTTGTTCCATTGGTTATAGATAATGATAAGGATTGGCCTCTGGAGTCTTGGCATTGGAACGAGACTCCAGAGGTCGGGATAAATGATTTATTTGAGCATATCGCGGGTGATGACATACGGGCTGTTCATCGTGGTCTGCCACCATGTTTCGGGTGCATAAGCTGTGCCTTCGCCCTCATACCATGGCATGAACCATGACCAGGTGGCACCAGCTTCCATTTGAGCACTGATCTCGGCTACATCTCCGCATTCTGAGAGGGTTACCATCTTGTTGGGATAGGTATATTGTACCTGCTTGAAGATGTCGCTGATGGCAGCTGCGTCGTTCTGGCCATAGATATCGACACCGACGATATCGACGTAGTTGTCGCCAGGATACCAGCGGGGATCGATGGCTGTCGGAATGTCGGTCCATACCCAGATGAGGTTGTTGACACCCTGGGCCTTCATGTAGTCGTACATGGCAATCCACAGCTGCTTGCATACTTCGGGTCCATCTGCGCCCCACCAGAACCAGGCACCGGTGCCGGCCTGATAGACGTCGTAGTTACCCTTGGCCTCATGGAACGGGCGCCACAGCACGGCGATACCCAGTTCTTGCATCGTCTTGAGATAGCCGGTGACCTTGGCGAGGTCTTCGCTCCATACCTTGTTCTCCCAAGTGCCCTCCACGAGGCAATTGCTTGGTTTGAACGTCGTCTCGTCAGGACGTGCGGTGTAGTGGATTTCGGCTTTCTTGGCACGACGTGGCGCAGCAGCCTTTGTATCGAGCGTGACGCTGGTGAGCGTGTAATCATGACCCGAGATGATGAGACCGTTGGCCTGGATAGCGGCAAGCAGGGTGGCATCGAGGGTGAGCGAGAAGTCGCCTGTGATGTCGAAGTATTCGTACGAGGTGCCGTTGCCATCGACGAGGCCGCTCCATGAGCTGCCGTCCTTGAACGAGCCCTGAGCGCCGCTGTTCACATCCTTGACGTGCGCAGTGACGATGTCTCCAGCCTTGGCATTGGCGAAGGCCGTAGCTTCGATCTTATACCATCCCGACCAGTCGGCAGGCATCACCTTCTCTTCGCTGGCAAGCACGGTTTCACCATCCTGTCCTCCTGCGGAAGAGGTGTTAGCAGTGACACTGGTGAGCGTGTAGTCGTGGCCCGAGATGATGAGACCGTTGGCCTGGATAGCGGCAAGCAAGGTGGCATCGAGGGTGAGCGAGAAGTCGCCCGTGATGTCGAAGTATTCGTACGAAGTGCCGTTGCCATCGACGAGGCCGCTCCACGAGCTGCCGTCCTTGAACGAGCCTTGTGCGCCGCTGTTCACATCCTTGACGTGCGCGGTGATCACATCTCCCTCCTTGAGGCTGGAGAGCTGTGAAGCTTCAATCTTGTACCAACCCGACCAGTCGGCAGGCATCACCTTCTCTTCGTTGGCGAGCACGGTTTCGTCACCGCTGGGCTGAGGCGTGGGCTCTTCGACGGGTTCTTCCGATGGCACATTCCAGTGCCACATGGCAGCTACGATGCCACCTCCGTCATGCCAGGTGGTGACGGGTGTCATGTCGGAATAGTGGATCCAGGTGCCGTCGAAAGGCAGATGGATGAAATCATAGCAGTTGATGGCGGGGTATTTGCCGGTCCACTGATAGACCTGCTCGGCATTCTCGTTGTTCCAGTTCACATTGGCCATGGTGCCCGTGAGAATCTTCTGCCCGTAGTAGCCGAGCAGCGTCTGATAGAGGGCTTTGGCCTCGCTTGTGGCATCTGCATTGACGAGGGCTGTGGCTGGAGCGACGTTGATGGAAGTCCAGCTGATGGTGATCTCCTGCTCGTTGGTCTTGCGGCTCGGGCCATAGACGAGGCCTGCGGGAATCGTAAGGACAAGTTCGGATACGGCAGGCGATGTGAACTCGATGGTCAGCAGGTTGCTGGCTCCATAGACCAGGGCGTTGCTGACGGGGTTGCCGTTGAGGGTAATCTGGTCCTTGGTCGAGGTGGCAAAGCCGATGTTCTCATCGAACATGACCGATATGGTGTGGATGCCGGGATAGAGCTGCATGCCGGTAGCCAACGCGTTGCCAGAAGCAAAGACGGTGTCGTTCTCGTTGCAGATGACGCCGGTGAATGTAGGCGCCGGCGTATCGACGACTGTGTATTGTGCATCCGTGTCCATGCAGGCCGACCACCCGAGGGCGGCGGCTGCTGCACAGAACGCAGATATAATCTTGATGGTTTTCATATCGTGCGAAATCTAATCTTGTAGTTATTCGACTGTAATCTTGGTGATGACGGTGTGGTTGCCGTTGGCGATGAATACGCCACCCCAGTTTTGTGCCGTGAAGGCTGCGTCGAGCATCTCTTGGGTGAGCTTGAACGAGACGGCTCCGTTGTTGGCGGCAAGGTCCCACTCACTCGATTTGAATGCTACATACGTCGGGCCCCAATGGCCTTCTACGATCTGCAGTTCCCATTCGTCGGCGAGCGGTGTGATGTAGAAGCGCATAGTCTGTCCGGCCTTGACACCGGCTTCGGCCAGTTCGGCACCGCCGTCGCTGAAGAACGTAGGCTGGTTGGCCCAAGCGTCGGCCACGGCTTCACCCTTCCACAGTACTGTCTCAAGGCTGATGGTGCGCTTAACGTCGATCTTGTTGATGATGAGGCCTTCGCCCTGCATGATCAGGCAGCAGCCCCAGTCGGTAAGGGTAGTGAGCAGTTCGACCATTTTCTGGGTGGCGGGAATCTCGATGTAACCATTGCTGATGTCACAGATGCCCGAGTTGATGTTGTTGCCGTTATTGAGACCGGTAGCCACACCAATCTCCTCCATGGCGCCCCAATGGCCGTCGAAGAACTGTATCTGCCACCAGTCGTTGAAGTTGGTGACCCAGATGCGGATGACGTCGCCCGCCTGCAGCCCCATGTCTGTAAAGGCAGTGGCACTTTCGCCCTCGGAATGTACGTTCTTTCCGAACTCCCAGTTGAAGCTCCAGGCATCCAGCTTGACGGCTCCTGTCCAGATGACGAAGGTCATTTCGGTGTTGGGGATGACACTCAGCGGATACTCCACTTCGCCGTTCGAAGAGATGAGCTTCAGCACTGACGAGCGCCCTGCTGTCTCGGGGATGCGGATATAGAGCTCGTCATCGACGAAGATGTACTGGCAGTCGATGCCGTCGATCTGCACGCCAGTGAGCTTGTCGCCATTGACCACGGCCACGCTGAACATCTTGCCTGCCTTGAGCTCCACGTCATCGCCCGGCATTTCGGGAATGAAGCAGAAGACGGGCGAATCGACGTCGAGGTCGGCGAAGGTGACGGTCTCGCCATTGCTCATGGTGATGCCCACGGCTCCAGTAACAGCCGTAACGGGCACAGTGACGACAATCTCGTTCTCCGTTTGAGCGACGAAGCTGCTCACTTCACAACCCTCTGCAAACGTGATCTTGCTGATGAGGTCGAGATTACGGCCCGTGATGGTGAGGTCGCTGCCTGCCGAGACAAGTGTGGGATTGTAGGCGGTGAGCTCAGGCTTGGCCGTCTCGATGGCGATGGTCTGGGTGGCTCCGCTCTTGCATGTCAGTGTCAGCTCGCCGCTCTGTGTGCCTTCGGGCACGGTCAGCTGGAGCGAGGTGGCCGACTGCTCTTCGGGAACTACGGCATCGGCGACGTTGGGGAAGAGGGCGCTGCTCACCACGTCGAGATCCTTGCCGGTGATGACGATCGTCGAGCCGCTGCGCAAGCCAGTGGCTGGAGTGGCCACGAGCTCGGTGGGCAGCTGCATGCCGATGTAGGCGATGATGACTTCCACCTCCGAAGCAGGATAGACGCTGATAGCGGCTGCGTCGGGCGTGTTGTCGGGCAGAGTGAAGGTGAGTTCGGTAGCTTCGCTGTTGACATTAAACTCAGTGTCGATATCGGCCACCTTTAGCTGGCGGATGAGGTCGAAATCAGAGCCCTTGATGGTGATGACATCGCCGGGCTTCTTGCCGTTGAGGTTGGCGATTTCGGCAACGGCGGGCAGGGTGACGATGAGGTTCTCCTCGCTTTCGACCACCTGTTCGCCATCGCTGACGGCCACACGTCCCGTCTGTGCCGTTTCGGGCACGAAAAGGGCAATCTTGTAGCGCGAATGCTCCTGGAACTGATTTTCGAAAATGGTGTCGCCCACGGCGAAGACCACTGCATTCATGAGGTTGAGGTAGTCACCCTCGATGGTGAGCAGGTCGCCCGCCTTCACTTTTGCAGGTGTGAGTTTGTCGATGCTGATGGGCTCGGTGTAGGTGATGTCGCTCTCGGTGAAGAGACTTCCACCTGCATATTTGAGCTCGATGCGGCCCACTTCCGGTCCGTCCTTGGGCACGGTGACCATAATGCTGTTTTCGCTGATGACGTTGATGTCATTCACAACAATATTGCCAGGGAAAACGACACTGGTGATCTGGTTGAGACCGCTGCCCACGAAGCGGATCTGTCCGCCACGGGCTACTGGACTGGGGCCGAAAGCGTTGAGCGAAACGCCTCCCTTGTATTGATTGGTGTCGAGCTGGTTGTCCTCCGAACAGGAGACTGCCGTGAACAGCAATGTGCAGAGGGCTGTCAGAACATATAGTAGTTTTTTCATAATACTTGTGCTTTATTAGTTCGGTACGACACGGATGTTGTCAATCTTCATGATAGGTGTGCAGTCGGTGCCTGCCACGCCACCTGCCGAAACGAAGAGTTCCAGGTTGGCGAACGATTCGGCATTGAGGCTGCCTGATGCTGCGCTGCCATCCCAGTAGTAGATGAACTGTGAGGCGATGGGCATCGAAACGGTGATCCACTTGTCACCCGTATCGAAGGAACCGGTGCTGGTCCAGGGACGATAGAGGGCACGTGGCAGCGAGATGGCGTCGTCGTGGAAATAGGTGTTGTTGCAGCCTCCAAGTTTGTTGCCATAGATGTCGGTGGCTCCGGCATTGCCGTTCGAGACAAGGTCAACACCCGAGAAGATGATTTGCATGGCGCAAGCGCTCCAAGGATAATCCGAAGGGATGAGCAGTTCGAACTTGACCGCCATGTTGGCAAAGTCGGAGAAGTCAACCACATCGTTCAGACGTACGCAGTCTTCGGTAGCATAGGTCTCGGGGTCTGCCCAGTTGCCTGCCCAGTATTCGAAGTGGAAGTGCGAATCATCCCATGTGTCACCGCTTCCTGCCAAGGCAGCATCTCCCGTGCCGAATTGCAGGAAGTTGCCCTTGATGGCTGTCTCGTCGGTGGTGATGGTCTGTGCGTGCCAGCCGTGATTCGAACGTACGATGTCGTCGAAGTCGAAGAGCATGCCACGGGTGTCGAGATAGCGGAACGAGGAAGCCGTCGTGCCATAGATGGACGTCATCGAAACGGGACCTTCGGCAGCACCTTCGGGAACGATAGCCACACACGAGGTGTAGTCTTCGGCAATGGATTTGATGTGGGCTTCAATGGCCTTGCCATCGGCATCACGGAAGGTAACGGTCAGCGGTACGTTGGGATCATCGACCATGTAGTTGCCCGTGAAGGTCACTTCGTCGCCGACGGCTGCATATTCGCAACTCATGGCCGAAAGCTGTGGAGCAGGGATGACTACCGAAAAGTCATAGCTGACAGTATCCTGGTTCTTGGTGATCATGTAGATCTTGTCCGTGACCAAAGAAGGAACAGAACTGGGCACCGAAACGATGAGGGTGTTGTCGGTGATGTAGCTCGAATTTAGGATGGCCTTCTTGTCGTTGAAGTACATCTCATAGACCGAACGCAGGTTGGAGCCCACGAGGCAGAGCACGGCCTGGGGCGAGGCGCTGGTGACGAGTTGGCCGTTGGTGTAGAGGGTATTGGCGTCATCGTTGTTGCCCTTGATTTCGCTCGAAAGGCAGCGGATGTAATCGACGGTAGGCGTGCCTCCTGCCACTTCGTAGGCATCCGGGGTGTCATCGCAACTGCTCATTGCGAAAAGGGCAGTCGTGCCGATGAGGCCCCATATGATGGATTTATATTGTGTATTCATTGTTGTATTTCTTTTTCAATGACTATTCGTAAGAGTAGGTGGCGCGAATGTCCACATGCTGGCCATCCACGTTGGAGCCAAGATTGGGATTGAAGGTCACGTCTTCGGTCGGGAAAGGCAGATAGAAGTAGTTCTTGCCAGTATCGGGATCGCGCTTCATCAGGCCTTCGACGTAAGGTTCGGCTGTGTTTTCGTCATAGCCCATGCTAGTGGTGACATTCCAGCTGCCATTGCTGTAATAACCCAAGTAGAGGTCATTGAGGCCCCACATTGAATTACGCTTCTGACCCTTGAGCTGGCTGATGGCAAAGGCTGGATTCCAGTAGCTTACGCGCACGAAGTCATACCAGCGGTCGCCTTCGAGGGCAAACTCCAGACGACGCTCTTTCCAGATGTCCATCCAGCTGAAACTTGTGACGGGCGTAGCGGAAGGAACGGCGCGCTGATGCACGGCGTTGAAGCATTCCACGGCTTTGGGGTCGGAGGTGGTGGCATCGATGCCCTGCGAAGCGGGGAGCTTGGCTTCGGCATAGATGAGATAAACTTCCGACAGACGGAGAATGTGGGTGGCCAGGGAGTTGTACATGTAGGCGGCGGAATGGCCGGCTCCCTGCTGATGGTCGTAGGCGTCGCCGTAGAGATGCTTCACGACATTGGCGCCGGTCGAAGAGGCGAGTTCGCCACGGCAGCTGGCGTAGAAGGTGTCGTCGTAGATGAAGCGCAGGTAGTCGAAACCGCCCTTGTCCTGCCAGAAGTAATCGTACTTGAAGCCGGGCAGCATCATCGTAGCTTTGAGGCGGGTATCGGTGGAATTGATCCACGAGTCGGGAGTCTGTTCGAGAAGTTTCACGCCAAAGGCCTCCTGCAAATCAACCGACGGGGAAGTCCAGTCGCCCCAGCAGTCACCAAATTCGTCGAAGCCCGTCATGCCAAGGTCCGACTGCAAGGTGTTCTGTGCGGTCCAGACGTTTCCGTTGGCGGTCCAACGCCAGGCATAGAGGCTCTCCTGGCACTTGTTGTTGGCAAGACGATAGATGTCGCTGAAATTCTCCATGAGCGAGCGGCCCGAGTTCTCGATGACGTGGAGGGCGTGAGCGGCGGCCTGATCAAGGTAGCCCTGGTTGAGTTCGCCCGAAATGCCTGCCATCGACAGGTAGGTCTTTGCCAACAGAGCCTCGGCGCAATAGCGGTCGATACGACCTGGTGCATTGGTTTCGGGAAGAAGTTCCATGGCCTTTTCGAGCGTCAGGAGGATGTACTCATAGACGTCGGCGCGCTTCACCTTGGGATAGGTGTTGTAGTCACCGGCATTGAGCGACTCGGCATTGTTGTGCACGATAGGTACTTCGCCGAAGCTGCGCACGAGGTAGAAGTATGCCATGGCCTTCCAGGCGAGGCATTCGCCCAGGCATTGGTTGCGAACACTCTCGGAGATGTTGCCCGTCGAGGCCTTGATGCTGTTATAGACGGTGTTGCTGTGTCCGATGACGGCCCAAAGGGAGTAGGACATGTTGATGAGGTCTTCGTCCGAACCGTTGACCGTGAATTTGAGATAGGGACTGTTGCCCATATAAAGGTTGCCCGAAAGACCTTCGCCTACCTTGAAGAAGCCACGCTGGAAATCATACCAAGGGGAGTTGTACAGATAGTTGACACCTGCAATGCACTGATCGTCGGTCTGATAATAGTTGTCGGCGTTGTAGGCGTCCTTGGTCGGCTTGTCAAGGAAGTCATCGCACGATGACATTCCTCCTATGATCAAGGCAGCCAATGCTATATATTTATTTAATGTATATTTCATAATACGATGCTTTTTGTATTGATACATTTAGAAGCCGATGCTAAGACCTACAGAGTAGGTGGTTGGTGAAGGATAACGTCCGTTGTCCAGACCCATCACGTTGGCGCTGGCAGGCGATACGCCCACCTCGGGGTCGTAACCGGTGTATTTGGTCAGCGTCAGGAGGTTCTGGATGTTGCCGTAGATACGCAAATTGTCGATTCTGAGACGCCTAACCGCTTTCTTGGGGAAGGTGTAACCCAGCGCAATGTTCTTCAGACGGATGTACGAACCATCTTCGATGTAGCGATCGCTGAAACGGTCGTTGTCGTTCGGGTCGCTGAGTGTGGCACGTGGAGTGCTGGTGCCGCTGTTCTTAACCTGGACGTTGGTGATGTCATCATACCAATGCCATACGGTTACTCCGTTGATGTCACGACCGGCAGAATAGTCAATCGAGGCATCGATAGGTTCAAGCACGGCGCGGTCGTTGACATCCTTCAACTGGTTGGTCCAACTTGAGTTCATGTGGGTGAGCTTCATCGCCATGTAGTTGGCGACCTTGTTGCCGTACGAACCATTGATGAAGATGTTCAGGTCGAAATCCTTGTAGCGGAAGGTGTGGTTCCAGCCGAAAGTGAACTTCGGAAGTGGCGAACCGATGTTGGTACGGTCGTTCTCGTCGATGATTCCGTCGCCGGTGATGTCCTTGTACTTGACGTCGCCGACCCAAGTGGTTGAAGAGCGGCTGAAGACACCGTTCGAGGAATAGGCTTTTGGCTTGGGTGAAGTCTCAATGTCCTCAAGGTTCTGGTAGATGCCGTCGGTGACATAGCCATAGAAACTGAAGAGTGACTCACCTACCTGGGTAAGGCTGACCACGTCAGACCACTGTCCATAACCCGTGAGGGTGGCGTTACCCGAGCCGTCGTTCAGGGATATAAGTTTATTGTTGTTGAGAGAAAGGGTGACTTCTGTGCTCCATTCGAAATTCCTGGTCACTACGGGACGGGCATTGAGGGTGAACTCCCAGCCACGGTTGCGAATCTGACCATAGTTGCCATAAGGAGCGGCAAGGGCCGACGACTGGTTGCCCGAAGTGCTCATATAGGAAGGCAACTGCAACTGCATCAACATGTCCTTCGATTCCTTGTTGTACCATTCGACAACAAGACCGATGCGGTCGTGCAGCAGATTGAGGTCAAGACCGATGTTCCATTGTTCCTGGCTCTCCCACTTGATACCTGTGTTGGCGACCTGGGCGGGACGATAGGATTTGCCGAAGTCGGTGTTCATGATTGAGAGGGGAACGCCCCACTTGTAACCACCGATGTTCGAGTTACCGGTCTGTCCCCAGCCTACGCGGAGCTTGCCGTTGCTAATCCAGTCGATGTCCTTCATGAAGCTCTCCTGGCTGAAACGCCAAGCGAGGGCAAACGAGTTGAAGGCGGCCCAGCGATTGCGCGGGCCAAAGTTCGACGAACCGTCGTAGCGCCAGGTATAGGTGGCGAGATAACGGTCGTTGTAGTTATAGGTGCCACGTGCGAAGAACGAAGCCATCGAACTTTCGCCAAAGCCATAGCCGATGGAGGGTGTGCCATCACCAAGGGCAGGATTGTGTACCTCGTCGGATGGCAGGTTGGTGTTCTGTATGTTCTCGTAGTCCCAGTTGCTCGACCATGCTTCCTGTCCAACCATGGCGGTGAACGAATGATCTCCAATCTTGTCGGCGTAGGTCACGTAGTTCTTGAGTGCCCAGAACTTGTTGGCGTTCTTTTGTATCGAACTGGTGTTGGAGTCGCGTGTCCAGGTGCCGAGGTTAACGGTAGGCTTGTAACGCTCGCCTTTCGACCAGCCGAGATCCCAGTCATACTCCGAGTGCCAGGTGAGTTTCTTCATCAACTGAATATCGAAGAAGACGTTGCCGGTGAGTTTCTGGCGTGCCAACAGGATGTCGTCCATCAGCGCCATGGCAATGGGGTTGGGGTTGGTGTAACCTTCCTGGCTGACGCTCGAATAGTTGCCGTCGAGGTCGTAGATGGGGATGCTGGGGATGGTTGTGAGTGAGTAGTTGATAAGGCCCTGGTCCGAGTCGGCCAGCTTAAGGCTTTCGTCGGTGTCGGTGTAACTGACGCTGAGGCCCATCTTGAGCCACGACTTCATCTGCGCATCGATGTTGGTGCGGAATGAGAAACGCTCGAATTCCGAGCCGATGATGGTACCATCCTGGTCCATATAGCCGCCCGAAACGAAGTATTTCACCTTGTCGTTGCCACCCTGTGCGCTTACCTGATGCTGATGCTGGAATGCGGTCTGGAAGACGGCATCCTGCCAATTGGTGCCCAAGCCGAGCACCGATGGATCGCTGTATTGCGCATTGGCCGAGCATTCGCCCTGATCCACCAGGTCATTGTAGTATTGTGCGAACTCGCGCAGGTTCATCATGTCGAGACGTTTGGTCTGACGGTTCCATGCCACCATGCCATCGTAACTGAACTTGGCATCGCCGGCCTGTCCGCGTTTGGTGGTGATGAGCACTACACCATTTGCACCCTGTGCACCGTAGATGGCGGTGGCCGAAGCGTCCTTCAGAATCTCCATGCTGACGATGTCGGCGGGGTTGATGGTCGAAAGGGGAGAGATGGTCGAGACCTTGCCGTTACCGAGGGCATCGCCTAAGCCGTATTCGGCACCAGATGAGCCCTGGCTCTGCACGATGACACCATCGATGACGTAGAGGGGCTCTGCGTTGGCATTGATGGTGGCGGTACCGCGCACACGGATTGATGACGACGAGCCTGGAGCTCCCGATGTCTGTGTAGCCTGAACACCGGCGGCACGTCCTTGTAGCGACTGGTCGAGAGAGGTGATGATCGAACCTTTCATCTTCGATTCGTCCATCGTGACTGACGCTCCAGCGAGGTCAGACTTCTTCATCGTACCGTAGCCGACTACGACAACTTCTTCGAGCAACTCATCGTCGCTCTTCATCTCCACATTCACAGTCTTGCGTCCGGCAATCTTGACCTCCTGGTCCTCCATGCCGACGTAGGTGAACAGCAGTGTTGCGTTGGCGTTCGAAACCTTGATCGAGTAGTTTCCGTCAATGTCGGTAATTGTACCGGTGGTCGTGCCTTTTTCGCGAACGGTACAACCGATGACGGGATCACCCGTAGTTTCTGTCACCACACCCGACACTGTAACTTGCGCATACAGAGCAGTTGACACCATCATCAATAGTGTCAATGCAAGCGCTCTCATGTCAAATGACTTGGTCATGTCGTTTTGTGTTAAAATTATAATATGTGAAATTAGGTGGCGTGTTTTTGTGGGTGCAAAGATACGAGGTTTTATTGTTAATTGGTTGTATAATTTTATCCAATTGTTGCACAATTTGAAAAATATCGGGTTTGAGCAGTTTATTTGTCAAAAAAGTATCATCAATTTTTGCAATTCAGCGAAATTATCTCTATCTTTGTGCCCGTTAATTATAGAAAGAATGAAACTAAACGCCCTGCTTTTCATCATTCCTGTGCTTTTCCTCGCTTCATGCAGCGAGCGTGTCAGCAATGCAACGAATGATGCCTCTTTGCCCGATATCTACCCCGACTATGTAGATGTGACCATCCCCGTTGGCATTGCTCCGCTCAACTTCGGTATGAAGAGCGACGATGCCCTGTTGGTCGATGCTGTCGTTACTGATACAAAGGGCAATACACTGCATGGTCAGGGCGGTGAAACCACCGACTTCGACATCGATGATTGGCATAAATTAGTTGCTCAGAATGCAGGCGAATCACTCACTGTCACTGTTTCAGCGAAGTTTGACGACGGGTGGCATACCTATCAGCCTTTTCACTTCTATGTCAGCACCGACAGTATCGACTACGGTTTGTGCTATCGTCTCATCGAGCCGGGCTATGAGGTGTGGAGCAAGATGGGCATCTATCAGCGTAACCTCTCGAACTTCGAGCAGACTCCACTCATCGAAAATACGCAGTTCGAGGGGTGCGTCAACTGCCATAGTTTCAATCGTGGCGACCCGACACGCATGAGTCTTCACATCCGTGGAGCGCATGGAGCAACCTTGTTGCTTGACGAAGGTCGTCTCACGGCCTACAATACCAAGACCGACAAGACCCTCGGCTTCTGCGTCTATCCTTTCTGGCATCCTTCAGGCAAATACATTGCCTACAGCACCAACACCACGCAACAGACGTTCCATACTCGCAGTGCAAACCGTATCGAGGTGTTCGATGTCGCATCTGATATTCAAGTCTATGATGTAGAAAAGAATCAACTTATCATCACTCCTTCCCTCAAGACCGACTCACTCTACGAGACCTTCCCTGTCTTTTCGGCCGACGGATGCACACTTTATTTCACGGCAGCACGTGCACTACCCGAGGGTAATCTGGACCTCGATTCGGTGCGATATAGCCTGTATAGCATCGACTTCGATGCTGAAAAGGGCACTTATGGTTCTTCTATCCGTACCGTTATCGATAATGGTGATAGTTGTTCAATCTGCTTCCCTCGTCCCAGTTATGACGGACGTTTTCTGGTTTATTCGGTGGCTGACTACGGACAGTTCAGCATCTGGCATCATGAGGCTGACCTTTGGATTCTCGATCTGCAGACCGGGGAGCATCGCCCGATGGACATGATCAACAGCAAAGACACCGAAAGTTTTCACAACTGGAGCCGCAATTCGCGCTGGATGGTCTTCAGTTCACGTCGCGATGATGGCCTCTTCACCCGTCCCTATTTCACCCACATCGATGCTGAGGGCCACGCTACCAAGCCCTTCATGCTCCCGCAGCAGAATCCACGTCGCTTCTATCGCGAATTGTTCCTGTCATACAATACGCCCGACTTCATCCGTGGGAAAGTGGATTTCGACAATGTCACAGCCACACGTCTGATCAACGATGACTATCGCAAGCCGATGGGGGTGGTGGAGAAGTGAGTTATCAACATAATGAAAGTAGTCGTAGCAATCGATTCGTTCAAGGGTTGTATGACTTCGGTCGAAGCCAATAGAGCTGCGGCCGAGGGCATTCGTTGTGCATGTCCTGATGCCGATATTGTGCAGGTCCCCGTCAGCGATGGAGGCGAAGGCTTCCTGGAAGCTTTTCATGCTGCCATCGGGGGCGAATTGATAGCAGTGACGGTGAACGATCCATTGCTGCGCGAGATTATGGCCAAATATCTGCTGAAAGATGAGATGGCCGTGATCGAGATGGCCCAGACCAGTGGATTGACCTTATTGAACAAGGAGGAACGCGACCCGATGGTGGCTACAAGTTATGGCACTGGGCAACTGGTGGTCGATGCCGTTCGAAAAGGTGCCCGTCACGTCATTGTTGGTCTTGGCGGAAGTGCGACGAGCGATGCTGGAATGGGTATGCTTCGTGCCATCGTCGATGCTTTCGCAGAGAATGATCGGTGGAAAGATTTCGAGGAATTGAAGGACGTGCGTTTCACAATAGCCACCGATGTGAAGAATCCCCTTTGTGGAGAAAATGGTGCAGCCTATGTTTTTGCGCCACAAAAAGGAGCTACGCCCGAGATGGTGATTCAATTGGACGAAAGGGCGAAGAAGTTTGCCGAAGTTTCGGCACGTCATTTTGGCTTCGATCATTCGCATGACGAAGGCGCGGGCGCTGCCGGCGGATTGGGTTATGCGTTTCTTCAATATCTTGGTGCATCATGCAAGTCGGGGATTCAACTTTTGCTCGAAACGATTCATTTCGAAGCACTTGTCCGCGATGCCAATCTTGTTATCACAGGCGAAGGGTCGGCCGACCGTCAGACGCTGATGGGCAAACTTCCCGTGGGAATCCTCGAACAATCTGGAAAAACACCCGTCTGCCTCATTGCAGGGCGAATCAGCGACCGCGAGCAGTTGCTTCAGGCAGGATTTGCGAAGGTTGAATGTATTAATCCGCCTGGAATCTCGCTGGAAGAAGCCATGCGCAAAAAAACTGCAGAGTTGAATATTTGCAATACTGTTCGCAAAATTTTAGAAACTTGATTAATATCCGCGGCATACAGTTTTGACACACCAAATCTGTATGCCGCGTTGGCATGAGTCCAATTCACTAAAGTAAATTGGACCGCTCCGGTTGGAGCATACAGATTTGAAATACCAAATATGTATGCCGCAATAGTATGGGTCCAATTCACTAACGTAAATTGGACCGCTCTGGTTGGAGCATACAGTTTTGATATTCCAAATCTGTATGCCACGATAGTATGGGTCCAATTCACTAACGTAAATTGGACCCATACAGTTGTTCGCCCAGCATGGGCATACTCTAACGGGTGCAAGTCCTCAAGCCGCCCTGATAACGGGAAGGCTACAGCCAAAGACAAGGGTGTCCGTGGCGACATGGAATCCGAAGGAAGTCGGCGGCAAACATCTGCTCTGACGAACAGAAACATGATATAAGGCCGGTGCAAGTGAGGTAAGTCTGCAACTGAAGACAAAGCCCGATAGTTATCCGGAACTTGCAAAGGTAAATCATGCAGAGATAAGATGGAAAGAGTATGCTCTTAACTGGGGAGGTCTCACGGACACGGCAACCCGACAAGTCGCATGACACTCGGAGTCGTGGAGTAACGCTTGCCGTGAGAAGTCAGCAGAGGTCATAGTACCCGAAAAAAAAATAGGGGAAGGACCGAACCTTATTGAAACAAGTTTAACAAGAAAGATTACTCAATGAAGGAAAGAATGCAGAATACATCCGCGAATGCGCATGGCTGCCCACAGAGAGATAGGACGGCATCCGAAGGGTATGTGGGAGTGCAGACCTACATGGAGATAGTCGAAGGCGAACTTGCGGAAATGCACATTGGGGGACAATGTCTCATGGAACAGATAATCGACCTCTCCAACCTGCGGAAAGCCTACAAGCAAGTAGTACATAACAAGGGGAAAGGAGGAGTCGATGGGATGGAGGTCAAGGAGCTATTCACCTGGTGCCAGTCCCATATCGAAGACCTGAGGCGCACCCTCATGGACGGGACTTATGTCCCCAATCCAGTCAGGCGCGTAGAAATCCCGAAAGACAACGGCAGGAAACGGCTGCTTGGCATCCCTACGGTCATAGACCGCATGGTGCAGCAGGCTATCAGCCAAGTGCTTTCACGCATCTATGAGCCGAAATTCAGTCGAACGAGTTACGGATTCCGTCCCAAACGAGGGGCACATGATGCACTACGGGAGGCAAGGAAGAACGTGACCGAAGGCTACAAGTATGCTGTGGGCATCGATTTGGAGCGCTTCTTCGACACCGTTAACCAGAGCAAGCTGATAGAGGTGCTGGGCCGCACGATAAGGGACGGCCGCGTAGTATCGCTGATACACAAGTACCTCCGCAGCGGCGTGATGGAGCACGGGGTATTGCAGCCGACGGAAGAGGGGACACCGCAGGGCGGGCCACTCAGCCCGTTACTCAGCAATATCATGTTGAATGAGCTCGACAAGGAACTCGAGAGAAGAGGACTTCGCTTCGTCCGCTATGCGGATGACAGCATCATCTTCTGCAAGAGCAAACGAGCAGCCCAACGCGTCAGCGACACCATCACGGACTTCATCGAGAAGAGACTCTATCTGAAAGTGAATCGAGAGAAGACCGAGGTGGGCAGTATTATTGGAATGAAATATCTCGGCTACTCATTCCGCATTATGCGAGGGGAGTGCCGACTGACCGTCCATTCCAAGACGTACGGCAAACTGCGCAAGAAATTGAAAGAAGCTACCATGCGGAGCAATGGAATGGGGTATCAATGCCGCAAGGAGAAGATGCACCAAATCATCCGCGGATGGATAGAGTACTTTCAGTTGGCAGACATGCAGAAACGACTGAAAGAGATTGATGAATGGCTACGCCGCCGTTACCGCATGTGTATATGGAAGGCCTGGAAGAAATGCAACACGAAGGTGAAGAACCTTGTCAAATGCGGCATTCCAGAATGGCAAGCCTATGAATGGGGTAACAGCAGCAAAGGCTATTGGCGAGTGGCGGGTAGTGGAATATTGCATCATGCAATAGGAAATGAAGCGCTGCAAAGGCAAGGCTGGCCATGTCTAATGGACTATCATCGTTTAATAGTCCGCGTGCAACAATAAGGAACCGCCGTATGCCGAACGGCACGTACGGTGGTGTGAGAGGTCGGTAAACGTGAAAGTAGGAGATAAACGCCTACGATTAGCGTTTACCTCCTACTCGATT
>JAZQBS010000092.1:0-10769 GCA_045545875.1 Bacteroidales bacterium | reverse complement strand
GAATTTGGTAGTATTTCAAAGTCGAATTACAATTCAGGAATGGCCAAGAAATTTAATTATGACAGAGCAGAAATTGATAATATAATTGATAATTTGCCCTTCTGATTACACCGATTCTTGCATTTTTGCCCCAATTTTCGTTCGAAAAATTTGAACTTTTCCGAACTTTCCCGAACTTTTCCGAACTTTTAAAAATCTCCGGCAATTTATTTTGTCGGGGATTTTTTTGTGCCTAAATTTGTCACAGCAAAATGTCTAACCAAATTAAAATATTTATGGCACAAAAACAAAAACCGAAAAGTGAGCGGGGAAGTCTGAACGTGGGAATCAAGGATATGTTCATGACGATGGATCCCAAGTCGTTCCGCGAAGCATTGAAGCTACTTGCTGACCTGCGCGACAGCGACAAGCCAAGCTTCAACCAGTTGCTTGAGAAATACGAGGAGCACAAGATCGACAAACCAGCGGAGCATAGAGTGAAGGATGTTGAGAAGTTGCGGATCATCCGACGCAACGACGAGCTCAATGAGCTGCTGAGCATCCTGCTTGCCACCTACTGGACTTGCCAGGACAAATACGATGGCGGCTACCTCTGGTGCATGTTGCCCAAGAAGAAAGAGAATGAGAACGAAGCACAGTTCGACATCCGTCGCAAAAGGATGGAGGACAATCTGATGCAGGTGATGCTCGATGTGCTTGATGACTGTGATTACTATATCCATAAATAGATATGGAAACAATTGTTCAGAAACCAAAAGTCATTCATGGCGAGGTGTCCTCTGTAGGTCCGCTCCAGTACAAGCGTGATGGAACGGCACGAAGGACATTGACCGTCAAGGTGGCTGAAGGGAGAGAGACACAATATATAGGTGCATATCTCGTGGGTGAGGATGCTACGAATGGCGTCATCCGTCTGGGTGTGCCCATCGTCATTGTCTATCGTTTCTCTTCCAGCAATGAGCGAATCATTTTAGACTACTATTTCGAGTGATTTTTTTATATCCTTATATATCATTCGGATAGAAATCTTGGAGGAAATCTAATGTGGAAATTGCAGCTTGTCCCTACAATTGAATGACTGAACAACATTTCCTCAAAAGATTTCCACAATGATTTCTTGCCGCAGGCAATTCCAATAATGAATATTGTCCGGACAAAATATAATTGTTATTTGTTAATTATTAATTGTTAATTGATTAAGCTATGTTAGTAAAGAAAGTGAAACTGACTGAGATTGGTGAGATCATATCTTACCCCAAGAAAGAGAATGGTAACATCGTAAAGACTGCCGACGGCAAGGACGTGTTGGGCTATCGCCGACAGGTGTTGTTCGAGAGCCTTGATTTTCGCAAGGATTCCTTCCCCTTTATGCTATTCAACGAAGAGGTGGATAACTTCGACTTCGAAAAGGATAAGGAAGGTGAACTGCATTTCCAGTGCGACTCGCGTGAGACGAAGGCCCAGGAGGGCGAGAAGCGCTACAATGCCGAGCTCCGTCTGATCGATTTCATTCCTTCTTGAAAGTTTATATCCTTCGGATAGAAATCTTGGAGGAAATCTAGTGTGGAAATGGAGGTTTGTCCCTACAAAAGCTTGACCACGCTTTATTTCCTCTTAAGATTTCCACAAAGATTTCTTGCGTAAGCAATAATACTCCATTTTTCGTCTTTTATAAAAAAACGTTCTATGGAACTGAAACGACCGAAATGGTATTCCCATTGTCCACGCGAGGCATATACCTTGCGTGGCTTCGAGCGACGCGTTGTGCCACGTATGATGCGTGATCTTGGCATCACGAAGAAGGAGGCGGAGAAACTTCGTCGCCTGTATTTCCCGCGTGGCTTCATGTCGCATCTCGACAAGACGGGTGCCTATCGCAATACACGGCAATACCGTCTCTATCGCCTTGGCCGCAAGCTGGGCAAGGACAGGAAGAGCCGGCTCTTCGATCTCGTCCTGAGGTCGGAGATGTTCTACGTGTACTACGATGACGAAGGGCAGGTCGAGGCATTTGTCTCGCCCTGGGTGCATTCCGCACTCGGCATCATCCCGTTCGAGCGACTATGATTATTATCAAGAATTTGAGAATTAATTCTTAGAAGGCGAAAAATGGATTCATAAAGATGAGCCAGCCTGATGGCTGTCTTGATGATTAGCTTGACATCATCATCTGAAAGCAAGCTTTCATCTGCCGCTCTCAATCGAATCATCACCCCTTAAGGGGCTACATCTTTTTGAATCGAAAATCGCTTCGCAGCAAAATCTTAAAAATACTATGCCCCAATATTTTATGGATAAAATTCTGCTTGAAAATTTATATCCTTCGGATAGAAATCAAGGAGGAAATCTAATGTGGAAATGGAGGTTTGCCCCAACAAATCCTTGACCACGCCTTATTTCCTCCTAAGATTTCCACAAAGATTTCTTGCCGTAGGCAATTTCAATAATGAATAGTTGAGATCCGGAGGTTATTCTGCGAAGTTTTTTTTTGAAAGAAATGAAAGAAGATTGTGAGCAAGACTGATTTATTGAAAGAAAATGTGGCGCTGCTCAAGTCGGGGGCAGTGACCCTGCATAATCCCCTGTTCGAAAAGCTGCTCGGACAGATCACGAAGTACCGCATACGAAGCAGGACGCCATTGGCTGAAATGAAGCACCTGCTCAACATCAATGGCATCAACTGCTTTCCCCGTGGTGACCTCGTGGCTATCTCGGGCAAGGAGAAGTGCGGCAAGACCACCGACTGCCGCATCATCGTCAGCGCCCTGATGAAGGGTGAGTATATGGGTGTGAAGGCCCTCGAGGAGAACGTACGCGTGCTCTGGATCGATACGGAGCAGGCAAGCCAGACTTCCCGAGCCGTCTGCCGTGGCATCGAGCTGATGTGCGGCACCGAACCTCCTGACGACCGTTTCTTCTACTTCGCCCTGCGCGAATACCCCGACCGTGAGGAGATGACCGACGTGATGCGCGCGCTCTTCAACGAGTTCCGTCCCGACATCGCCATCGTCGATGGTATTCGTGACTTCATCCCCGACTTCAACGACGTGGTGGAGAGTGCCGACATCGTGCTTGAGTGCATGCGCCTTTCGTCGGGCGTGAGTGCCGAGAAGGCAAGAGAGACTGGTCTCGTCGAGCGTCCACCCTGCTGCGTGTGCTGCATCCTCCACCAGAACAAGCCAAAGGACGACAACAACATGCGAGGCCACCTGGGCACGGAGCTGTCGAACAAGGCCGGTGAGGTTTGGGAGGCAACCCAGGACGACGACCACGTGTTCATGTTCGCACAGACACGCAGCCGCACACGTCCCGTCGACGACCCGCTGAGGTACAAGGTGCAATCGCAAAACTTTACCGACACCGGCACCGACAAGCCCGAGGAGATAGGCATACCCGAACTATGGGTTACAGATCCCAATGACAATCCCGATTCTGATTCCGAGTCCGGCATCCAGGAAGTGCCTATGCACTACATCAAAACCAAGGAAGGCTACCTCGCTTTGAACAAGCTGTCTGCCCAATACATGTTCTTCAAGCTGATGGGCTTCTCCGATTGGGACTACAACACGATGAAGAAACAATTCCTTGCGATGTGGCACATCGACTATTACGACTTCAACCTCCTGATCAAGCTGACCGACAACCATGTGTTCAGCTCCAAGGTGAATGGCAGAACCGTCTGGAGATATGATGGACCTACATTCGAATTAGAAACCTGATCCGTGGGGCAATCAAGGGGTATATCTGGCCCCCTCCAGAGTGATACCCTATTCCCCTCCCCCCTTTAAATGGGGGGGAGGTAGAATAAGGACTCTGGAGAGGGTCGAAACCCCTTCGATTGGGCAACCGGAAAACAATGAATTTCGCAGATGAGAAACATCGATCGCTACGATTTCGAAGCCCTGGCCAATGCGGTCTATTATGCGGGCATCAACCTCGCTGAAAGCTACGAGGAATGGAGGGACCTGAGGTTCTGGATGGCCGGTGGCGGCATGAAGCTGCTTGATTCGTTTCTGCTCCTCGCGTCGATGTCGAGCAAGTACAATGATGCCGAGAACCGCAAGCTGTTCCTTAGCGACGTCGGCAAGAGCAACGACAACCTGCTGATGAAATTCGTCGCCCTGTGCAAGCGGAACGGCATCGTGACCAAGGACTTCCGCACCCAAGAGGCCATCGAAGAGGCAAAGCAGCACTGGGCATACAGATACAAGCAAAACTACAACAAAAAGTCAAACGCAAAAACTATGGATACAAACATTTCAGCAACCAACAGGACATTGTGCACCATTCCGGGCGAGTATGTCTCGAAGAGCTTCTGCTACAACAGCTCGTTCATGCGCTCGGTGGTCGGTGCCGGCCTTTTGACCGAAGACGAGGCGAAGGAGGCTGCCAGCGTGTTCATGCTCGGCGCTTCGAGGAAGGATGCGGTAATCTTCTGGCAGATCGACGAGCAGGGCCTGGTGCACGAAGGCAAGATGATGCTCTACGACTCCCATTGCCATCGCATCAAGGAAAAGCATGCGCTGAGCTGGGTGGGCTTCGAGCTGCGCAACCAGGGCAAACTCCACAAGAGCTGGAAGGCCACGCACTGCCTCTTCGGGCTGCATCAGCTTAGGCAAAGACCTGACGACACCATCTGCATCGTCGAGTCGGAGAAGACCGCCGTCATCTGCTCGCAGAAGGTCAAGGACTGCGTCTGGATGGCTACGGGTGGCATCGGCGAGCTCAACCTCGAACACCTGAAGGCGCTGCAGGGACACAGGGTGATTCTGTTTCCTGACACCGACACAACGGGGGAGACGTTCAGCAAATGGCGCGACATCGCCTGGCGTGCCAAGGTCGCGCTGGGGATGGACATCATCGTGAGTGACGTCCTGGAAAAGAACGCCACACCCGAGCAGAAGGAGGCTAAGATCGACATCGCCGACTTCCTGGCTGAGGACAATCACGATGACGAGGATGGCCTTTCCGCCGAGGATGCAGCCAAAAGTGAGAACATTTCACAGCATAATGAACACCCTAACGACAATGAGCCACGCCTTCCCGAAGGTAGCGCAATCGAGAAGATTCATGCCGTGAAGAAGATACTGGAGAAATCGATGAACAAGACACCTTCGGAGAAGTTGTGCGAGATGGCGGTGGATTTTCCCGAGGTGCTTGGCCTGGTCGATCGCTTCGGGCTGGTCGAAGTGGACAGCTCGTAGACCCCCTCATTCCCCCTGCTTAGGGGGAAGACTGGTGGGTCCCGAATAAGGGCACACAGAAACAATAGCCCTCACAAACCCTAGTCATTTTTGAAAATAATTAGTCAAAACAACAAATAATATGCAAATTTTTTGGTTGTTTACGCAAAATGCTTTATCTTTGCAGCAGAAAATATCTTCAATCGATAAAATTAACTATTATGTGCATGTACAACATTACACTAAATGATGAACTGGTGAAGGAGACACGCAGTTTGTTCGAAAGTGAGGCTGCTATGAAAGACTGGCTGCAACAGCAAGTGGAGGCACTTCTTTTGGCCTACAACTCTAGCCATCTTTCTGCTCGACAGAAAGCGCGCCTCGCTATTAAGGCTATGCGTCGCCAGAGCGAAGAAAATGGCAACGCACAGATGACACTCGACGAAATCAACAACGAAATCCAACTCGCCCGCAAAGATAGAAAAGGCTATTGTCGTTTCGCCTGCCGATATGATTCAGATTATTGATAATAGTCCCGAGTAACCCTTTTATAAGAGTTTTCCATATTCAAGCAGCCACTTGCCTATTTTGGGCAGGCGGCTGCTTGACTTCGTAGGTATACAATGTTTACGGTTCCCCCAGGTATTCGAAGATGAGGGCGGTCTGGCGGGATGTGAAATGTCGCTGTCGAGGATGATACCCGGTATGTGTGAGGTGATTATATAGTTCATTATTCCCTTCTATCCATCGACGTAAACGACGAATAGCAGCATCGGTGCTCGATGCGGGAAAGTAGGCTGTCGCCAAGGCGAATTTCGTATATTGTTGTACTGGCCACATAGGGGTTGAGGGTTAAGAAGGGTTTGAGAGGTTTGAGGGGTTAAGAGGGGTTTGAAGGGTTATTTCATAGAAGGTGAAAATGGATTGGAGACGTTGGGCTTCAATAGGATTGTTTATATGCGGCTAAGGCCGTCCCCATGAATGGGGCCGAGGTTGTCTGCATTTTCACCTTCTTTCATAATATTGTTTCATGCTGCAAAGTTACGTATTTTTTTTGAATTATGCAATAGTTCAGAACTATTTAAATGGACATAAATGGACACAAATGGACATAAATGGACATAGATGGACAGTGCCAAAAATAAAGTTCGTATCTTTGCATCGTGATCTTTGAAATATCGGCATCGATTTCTTTAAGAAGGTGAAAAATGGGCATAGAAGAATGAAGAGCAAAAATGAAGCTCTGACGTCTATGGCGAGCTTGTCAGCTGAAAGCGAGCTTTCCTCTGCCAAGCTCACCACATCCGTCACCCTTCGGGTTATTCATTCTTCCATGCCGAAAATGGCCTTCGGCAGGAAAATTCTTAAATATATTTGCTTGATCCCTATTTCTTTAACGTTAATGACCGTATAATTAGCCGTTAATTATTCATTAATGAAATGATGATGAAAAAAGGCTGCGCCAGAAAAAGACCCTCTCGGTCCCCCTTAAAGGGGGAAGAGGCCAAAAGATCCCGAGAGGATAACCTTCGGTTAGAAATCTTGGGGGAAATCTGATGAGGAAATGGGGGATGAAAAAAAGGTGTGCGTGAAAAAAAGGCAGAGAATTACTTGATGAAGACGACTTGGCCATCGGTGATTTTGAAGCCTTTGCAGGAGGAGGATTTGCAACCTTGGAGGTCGAAGGAACAATGGGGATGTTGCGAAGATAGATTGGATTGAATTGTCTCGAGCGCTTCGGGCACGGAGAGGTGGGAGGTCAGGAAGTCGTAAATCTTCTGGAGGCTGGCGGCATCGTTGGGGACGGCGTGGCCGTTGGAGAAATCCTTGATGAGGTCGGTGTCGACGTTGAGCTGGGTGAGCTTGTCCTTGAGGGTGTTGACCTGGGTGGCGTAATAGGTGTCGTCGGTGGAGTTGTAGAAGAAAAGGGTGGGAGCTGTCGATGAGGAGGTGCAAAGGTAGGAGCCTCCTTGTCTTTCCCAATCTTCGCGATGGGAGGACAGATCGCCCCAGACGGCGGTGGCATGCTTGTATTCGTTGCGGCCCTGGGGAAGGAGCGTGTAGTCGAAAACACCGGGACCGAGGATGGCAGCCTGCACGTGGTCGTTGGCATCGGGATATAGGCCACGGGAGGCATCCTGGAATTCGGGCACATCGAGATTGCCGATGGCCAATGAACCTGCGGTGGAACCACGTGAGAAGCCGAAGATGGCGATTTCGCCATTGAGACCCAGGGATTCACCGACCGTGCGAAGGGTACGAACGGCAGACTTCACCTTGCGTACGGCATCGGGATTGGTTTCGATGGAACCGTAATCCTTGTTGTTGCCCCCTTGGGGCTTACCTTGTCCCCAATCGCAGTATTTCGGATGATCGGCGATGGCCCAGGCTATTCCGTGGGCGGGTGCACCTTCGAGCACGGAATCGTCGAACATCGATAGCGTGTAGCCCAAATAAAGGCGCTGATGGTAGTGTTCGTCGGTCAGCTTTCCTCCCGACAGTGTTGCATAGCTGTTGGAGTAGGAGAAGGAGAGGAGCACAGGGACGGGCGTGGTGGGAGAGGTCGGGTAGATGATGTCCATGTAGAGCGAATCGCCCTGGCTTTCGGTATAGGGCGAACCGGGCCAATTGTAGACGGTGGGATCGTCGAGGTAATAGCTGACGTCGCGGCGAATGCGATAACCCTCCATGAGGATGTAGGAACGAATGGGAGAGATGGATGAGAATCCGCACATGGAGCCTTTGTTCAACTGGTCGTTGATGGAGATGATGTCCTGATTGATGCCGGGAGAGACGGCCTTGGCGTTGCCTTGAAAATCGAGGCGGATGACACGATAGCCTTCGTCGACCATAGCCTGGACGTCTTCGTCGTTGGAATTCTGGGAGATCTTCTTGAAACCAAGGTTCTCGAGATAAACGATGGTCATGTACTTGCCGTTGCGGTCTTTCAGTGCATTGGTGGGAGAAAGGGTAGTGTAAGAAATTTTGGATGAGAGCGTGGTACTGGTCCATTGTCCCGTACCGGCGTAGAGGACGGGGAAGAGGGTGAGGAGGAGAAGGGAGAAGAGGTGCTTCATATGCGTTTATTTAGAAGATGAAAAATGGATTTCATTAGGACGAACTGCCCAATGGCAGTTCTGACTGAAGAAACGAAAACATCAGATGAAAGCGAGCTTCCCTCTGCTGCTTTCTTTCCTTCAGTCACCCTTCGGGTCTCTTCCTAATGAAATCGAAAATAGCCTTCGGCAGCAAAATTCTTAAATATAATTGCTGTCCCATTTTTTTTGGGGGGAAAATATTAGCTTGACGCGTATTATTAAACATTAATGACCATTAATGAGCCGTTAATTATCCGTTAATGAATGGATTGGAATACGGGTTATGCTAGTGTGTGGCTAAAGGGAGGGGATAAGATGAAAGGTGAGGGATTAAGATATGGAAACGGGGATGTGCCAAAATGCTTGGCACGTCCCCGTAGATTATTTTGAAGGGAGGTGATTATTCACCCTTGATAGCAGCAACACCTGGGAGCACCTTGCCCTCGATAGCCTCGAGGAGAGCGCCACCACCAGTGGAGATGTAGGAAACCTTGTCGGCGAGACCGAACTTGTTGACGCAAGCAACAGAGTCACCACCACCGATGAGTGAGAAGGCGCCTTCAGCAGTAGCCTCGGCTACAGCGTTGCCGATAGCACGGCTGCCGTCGCAGAAGTCGTCACACTCGAATACACCAGCAGGACCGTTCCAGAGGATGGTCTTGGCACCCTTGAGGGCCTCGACGAACTTCTTGCGGCTATCCTCACCAGCGTCAAGACCCTCGTAACCCTCGGGAATAGCGTTGGAAGGAACGTTCTTCACGTCAGCACCTGGCTTGAGGCTCATGGTACCGAAGTCGAAGCCGTTGGTAGCAACAGAGTCGGTGCCGAGCACGAGCTCTACGCCATTCTTCTTGGCAAGCTCCTCAACGCTGAGCGCAACGTCGAGCTTGTCGAGCTCAACGATCGAGTTGCCGATCTCACCGCCGTGAGCCTTAGCAAATGTATAGGTCATACCACCGCAGAGGATGAGCTTGTCAACCTTGCCGAGGAGGTTCTCGATGATACCGATCTTGGTGGAAACCTTCGAGCCACCCATGATGGCAACGAATGGACGCTTGATGTTGTTGAGGACGTTGTCGACAGCAGTTACCTCCTTCTCCATGAGCAGGCCGAGCATCTTGTCTTCGGGCTTGAAGTAGTCGGCGATGACAGCGGTAGAAGCGTGCTTGCGGTGAGCGGTACCGAATGCATCCATTACGTAGCAGTCGGCATAAGAAGCGAGCTTCTCAGCGAATACCTTCTGCTTCTTCTTCATATCCTTCTTGGCAGCTTCGTAAGCAGGATCGGTCTTCTCGATGCCTACTGGCTTGCCTTCCTCTTCGGGATAGTAGCGGAGGTTCTCGAGGAGGAGCACCTCACCTGGCTTCAGCGCAGCAGCCTCGGCATCGGCCTTAGCGCAGTCGGGAGCAAACTTAACCTCAGGCACACCGAGAGCAGCAGCAACTGCCTCCTTGATCTGACCAAGGCTGAGTTCTGGCTTCACCTTTCCCTTGGGCTTGCCCATGTGGCTCATGATGATGAGAGCACCACCCTTCTCAAGAATGAGTTTGAGGGTAGGAACAGCACCGCGGATACGGGTGTCGTCAGCAATCTTACCGTCCTTAAGAGGTACATTGAAATCTACACGTACGATGGCCTTTTTGCCAGCGAAATCATAATTTTTAATTTCCATCTTTATATAAATTTAAAATGTGGTTGATGATTCATAATTTACGAGTGCGAAGTTACTCAAAAAATGGTTACCATGGAAAAACATGGTGCATTTTTATATGCAAAATAACTTCGCGCAATGGATTGCGCCAAAACGTTTGGCACGTTTGGGTAGCAGAAAAATTACAGATTTTTCAGCTTGTGGATGGTCTCGGTAGGGTTCTCGCTTCGGAACACTGAATTACCAGCCACGAGGACGTCGGCGCCTGCATCCTTAAGCATGCGACCGGTTTCGAGGTTTACGCCGCCATCGCATTCGATGAGGGCACTGAAATTACGCTCGACGAGCTTGGCACGCATACGACGCACCTTGTCGAGCATGGAGGGGATGAACTTCTGTCCGCCGAAGCCGGGATTGACGGTCATGATGAGGACGAGGTCGAGGTCGCAGAGAACTTCGTCGAGCATGACATTGGGCGTGCCTGGGTTGATGGCGACGCCGGCTTTCATGCCGGCTTCGTGAATCTGCTGGATGCAACGATGCAGGTTGTGGCATGCTTCCTGATGCACGGTCATGTATTCGGCACCATAGGAGGCGACCTTCTCGATCCATTGTTCGGGATGGACGACCATCATGTGGACGTCCATGGGCTTGCGAACGACGGGCTGAAGGGAGGCCATCACTGGGAAGCCGAAGCTGATGTTGGGGACGAAGGAGCCGTCCATCACGTCGAAATGAAGCATGTCGGCTTCACTCTTGTTGAGCATTTCGATCTCGCGCTCCAGATGGGCGAAATCGGCGCTAAGGAAACTCGGGGCGATAATCATGGGGATGAGG
>JAZQBS010000091.1:0-9695 GCA_045545875.1 Bacteroidales bacterium | reverse complement strand
CTCTCTAAAACCAGAAGCAGCTCTCTCCTTCACCCCTCTTCTCCGAGCTCCGCTCGCGCGCCCCGAAGGAAGCAACCCCCCTTAACCCCTCTTACTTGATGGTAAAGGCCGACTACAAGCTCTACAAGCTCAACTTCGACGACATCCACTACATCGAAGGGCAGCACGAGTATGTGTCGTTCTACACCAAGGACAAGCGCGTCACCGCGCTCTACAGCCTCAAGGCGCTCGAGGACCAGTTGCCCCGCGACAAGTTCATCCGCGTGCACAAGAGCTACATCGTCAACATCGACCATATCTCCGAGATCGAGCAGGTCTCCCTCACCGTGGCAGGTCATAAGGTCCCCATCGGTGGCAGCTATCGTGATAGTCTGTTGGAGAAGTTGGGATAGGTTTATACTATTCTTGTTCATGAGAAAAGCAATCGGCTCCGCGAAAAAATGCGGAGCCGATTGCTAATTTATTGTTGGGGTGCATCCTTACCTAAGAGTTCTCGATATTTGGCAATAGCCTCACTGTTTCGCTCGAAATAAGCAAGGTTCAAGGCTCGTTGTAAAAGGCGTTTATTGGGCTTCTTAGCCCGCTGCAAAGCTTCATCAAGAAGGGTGTGGGCTATCTGAGGATCAAATTGCTCGTCTTTATTTATCGGCTCATGGAACCTGCTCGGCATTGCCTTGAAGAGACGAGACATCACCCTATCGGCAAGCGATGGAAGCCAAATCTCATTGATCTTAGTTGCCTTCCAGTCTTCCTGGCGCAAATTCTCAGGGCCCCATAAACGGAAGAAAGCCGTGAAGTTGAAGTCTGCAAAGCTAGAATAGTATTTAACCACTTGGAACAAAACCAATGAATGCAACAATGACGGCTTCTCGATATCAACCAGCTTGAGATATTGAGCCAACAACTGGCGCATTTCAAATGAGGATACCGGATTGGCTTTTGATGCCGATTCCCATGGCATCAGTTCTTCGGTCGGTGATTCCAATGGTTCTTCTTCGGACGAATCCGAATCCAAGAGTTGTCTTCCTTCCTTCAGTCTTTTATAAATGGTCCATCCCATTCTATTGGCATTGCTCTTTACTTTTTGCACATCCGTTTCTCGCACTTCATTCTGTCCTTCACTTTGAAGCACATTCACATTCCTTACGCCCAATAGTTGACGAGCCAAATTGCCATTCTCGGTCATAAACCCGACAACAATATGTGCAGCAATAGCAATCATCAAAAGATTACGAGCAGCAGACGTCTTTCCCGATGGATCCTTGACATCAGCATCGGTGACAGGCGAAACAATAACCATATGACCCGACTGCATAGCAGTTATTTCCTGGGATGAAAGCCTCAATGTTGAAATATCGTCAGGTATGGCATTGGCCAAAGCAAGCACGACAGGAATGCCACGTTCGACGAGTAAACGTCGAACCAATCGTTCCTCTCCCGTGAGGTTACCACAAACGACACAGGTATTAGCAGAGTCGAGTCCATTGACCCACTGATGAATAGCTTCTGTGACACCTTCTGGCACACGATGAGAGCAAAGGAATGACGTCATAGGACAAAGTAACATGGATGCATCGCCCAAATAACTCAACGTTTGGTTCTTAATGGTAATGGTATTCATAATGAAGTGATTTAAATATTTACAAACTACTACAAAAGGTGAATTACATTCTAATCCTCATTGGAATCATCTGCGACCATCGAATAGGAGGAATCCTCGTCCTCGTCAGAGAAATAGGGTTTTATAGAAGAACGCTGAAATCCATCAACAAGAGGACTATCGACTTCGGATGAAGAGTCGTTGTCGGAAGAGCTTCTCGACACGCGCTTGCGTTGTGACTGTTGCGATTGGATGAAACGTGCCAACGTTGCAGGATCAATTTCTTTCTCTTTGAGGAATGGCTCTATCATATCCAAACGATTGAGTGCTTTAAGCACCTGTACCAAACTCTGCACAGAAGTATTATGTCCCGTCTCCATCTGACTTATGGAAAACATAGAGAGTCCACTCTTCTCTGCCAGTTCCTTTTGCTTCATATTCTGCTCAAGACGGATTTCTCGCATTCTAGTCCCGATCTTCTGCAGAATCTCAATCTCGGTCATATCGTTCGTGTTCATAATCTTTATACTGCTAAAAGATAATCGTAATCGTCATCACATACCACAGACATCTCAGGAATACTTTCCTTCACATGCACCTCATTTGTATCAAGCACCTCTACTTCGCGTTTCCAAAGCAGATGTTCAAAGTATTCGCCCTTTCCGCTACAGCCCAAAACAAAGTGATTGCCGATCCATCGCATCCAATAGTTGCGAATCAGAATAGTATGTTTGGTCGGTGTTGATACCGACACATTCTCAGTAGAAGCCACCATAAGAAGCCGATGTTCAGAAAGAGCCTCGTCAAGCAGCTCCATGGTCTCCTGTTCGGTCATTCTCCAGCCCAAATTCAATTCCTCAAGACATTGTGGGATGACTGTGGCCAATGGTAGAATCACTGAAAACTTCTTGCGAAGCAGGAGACGAAGCGTGTAACGTTCGATTCCTGTCGAATTGCCACAAACGATACAATCCCTGGCAGGATCGAGCGTCTTGATCCATTGATGAATCGACTTGAAGATTGATTCTGGTACGTCGTAAGGGCAAAAGAATACGGTCTTCTTCTCCTTCAGGAGAGCTTGTTCACCGAAGTAAGTGAACAAAGTGTTTCGTGTTTCAGTCTTTTCCATAATAGTAAATATAAAAGGGATTTAATATTGGTTATTTCTTATTTTCACTGCAAATATACGTGCTAATTTTAGATATTTCAAAAATTATTGGCATTTTTATCTTTTCACTCATAATTTTAAACAAAAAAAGCGTAATTTGCAAAGTATATATCACAAATTACGCTCTATAATTATAGTTTTATCTAATATTAATTGCTTTTTAGACGTTTCCACCCCATCATCCACCAGCCGAAGAAGATGGAGACGAAGAAGAGGAGGGTATTGAGGAGGAAAATGCGGGCGAAGTCCCAACCGGGGCGAAAATGCGAGACGCGCTCCTCCTTGGGGGGATAATAGACGCGGATGGGAACAGTGTCGATGGCTACCCCATGCCATGCAGCGAAGACCAGAAGCTCGAGTTCCGCCTCATAGCGCGAGGTGATCAGATCGAGCCCATGCAGATGGTACAGGGGATAGAGGCGATAGCCGCTCTGCGTGTCGGGAAGATACTGCCACGTCTGAAACGCAAACCAGAAGTTGGCAAGCCGTGTGGCGAAGATGGCTCCGCGTGACTTGTTCTCATGCTCGAGCTCGCGACTTCCCACGACGATAGTGGGGCGATCGAGTTCACTTGCCTTGCGCAGGAACACGGGCAGGTCCTCGGGATAGTGCTGCCCGTCGCTGTCGATGGTGATGACATGGTCGTAGCCCAGCATCTTCGCCTCGCTGAAACCCCGAACCAGCGCGTATCCCTTGCCCCGATTCTCGGGATAGGTGACGATGTTGATGGGATGGGGATAGTGATGCAGGAGCTGGAGCGTCTCGTCGGTCGAGCCATCGTTCACCACCATGATGTCGTGCGTATTGTCCCACAGGCGGTCGAGAACCGTCTGTAGCGTCTTCGCGTTGTTGTAGGTGGGGACGATAGTGACAATATGCATCTATTTCACTTATATTTTAGGAAATAAGATCTTTTCGTTTATTTCCATGCGCAAAGTTATGGTATTTTATCGACATAACCAAATAAATTTCCTACTTTTTTAAAAAGTATATACAAGGAGGTCCTTAAGAAATAACGAAAGAAAGTGTGAGGCGGGCGAAGAGGAGGGAACCATCGCGGAAGGTGGCGCGAAGGAGGGAGGGGGTGCCGCTAAGGACAACTTCAACCGTGGGGTGATGCTGGGGTTCGAGCAGGGCGAGGAACTTGAGGTTGGTGATGCAACGGACATGAAGGGTGGCATCGGCGAAATACTGACGCGTCAACTCCTCGACAATCTGGATCATGCACGCACCGGGGGTGATGGGACGTCCGGGGAAGTGCGCCTGATAGATGGCACTGTCGGGATGGAGCGCGAGGCGATAGACCGCTCCCCCACCCTCGTCTTCAGGCAGGGTGGTCTGCGCTGTGATGTGATAGAGATTATCCAGGAGTGCCATAATGAAGGGGAGAAATGTCAACGTGTGACGAGATAACAACCTGCCATGATGAGCAGCACGCCTATCCAAGCGGTGGGCGAAATGCGTTCGCCGAAGACCCATAGGGCTGCGAGCATGCCGAAGACATAGGCCAACGACGTGAGGGGATATGCCTGGCTGAATGGATAGTGGCGCAAGATGTACATCCAAAGGATGCCCGCGCCTCCGAAGCTGATGCCACAGGCAAGCCACCACCAGTTGGTGAGCTGGCTCACGAAGAAGGTCGTGCTCATCTCGAACGCGCCTGCTGCACGCAGGGCGAGTTTGAGCAAGACTTGGCCTGCAGCGAGCAGGGCGGCTTGAATTATCGAAAGGATCAAGAGTGGCATAATTCGACAATTCGGGATGAGGGATTGAAGACGAGCTCGGCGAGGGGATGGCGGTCGGGAGGGAGGGCATCGGCGGTGCAGAGGAGGTAACTGCGGTTGTCGAAAGCGGGGATGCTGTCGTGGATGCCGACGAGGGCACTGCGGATGCGACCCGACTGCATCTGCAGCCATGCGTCGAGGAAGGCGTGCGGGAGCGAGTCGTCGAGTTGCGAATGGGTGACGTTGTAGCCGTGATTGTGCGTCTGGATGGCAATGAGCGAACTCATCGTGTTGTGGGTCGATTGCATGAAGAGCGTGGGCTTGAGAAACGCTTCGCCCTGACGCATCATGTCGTGGAAGAACGAGATGGCAGAGATGGCACTGCCCCAGACGGTGGCGGTGATGATGGCATCGGGGACAACTTCGGGACACTGGCGCAAGGTCTGCAACGAACAGGCGACGGTGCGCTTGAGCAGCTTGTCGAGACGGCGTGACTCGAGGGGGGAAAGGTAGTCGCGGAAGTTGGGGTCCTGCTCCGAGCTGAGCTCGGAGGTTGCGAGAAGAAAAATTCTTCTCGCTGGGATATTTTCCTTAGGGATATTAAGGGATATTAAGGGATTTTTAGGGATATTTAGGGACGATGGCTCTGCTTGATCGGAGGTTGGGGCCGAATGATAGGGGGCGAGGATGAGGGAGGTGTCGTTGCCGCCGAAGGCGAAGGCGTTGCAGAGGAGACCCCCTCTCCTCCCCCTGCTTAGGGGGAGGACTTGCTTGTCCGAAGTGGGGAGAACTTGGTCGTCCGAGGTGGGAAGGACGGGAATGTCGGGGGTGGACGATGAGTCGGGGGTGATGGGGTCGCGGAAGTTGAGGTTGACAGGGAGGAAGTGGTGCTCGAGGGCAAGGAGGCAGAAGGCGGCTTCGATGCTGCCGCTGGCTGAGGTGGTGTGCCCCGTGAAGCCCTTGGTGCTGCTGAACGGCGGGAGCTGGGGACCGAAGACACGATGGAGGGCGGTGAGTTCGCTGACGTCGTTGTTGGGCGTGCCTGTGCCGTGACAATTGATGTAGGCGATGTCGGAAGGTTGGAGACCTGCATCGGCTAGCGCCTGCTGCATGGCGAGGACTGCACCTTCGCCTTCGGGCGAAGAGGCGGTCTGATGATAGGCGTCGCACGCATTGCCATAGCCGCTGAGCACGGCAAGAGGTCGGACGCTGCGACGAAGTGCCGACGCTTCGCTCTCGATGACCAGATAGGCGGCACCTTCGCCCAGGTTGATGCCATTGCGATGTGCGTCGAACGGACGGCATGGCTCGGAGTCGAGAATCATGAGCGTGTTGAACCCATTGAGGTGTAGACGCGACAGGCCCTCGCTGCCTCCTGCCACTACGCGTTCGAAGAGTCCCTGACGCACCATCTCGATGCCCATGGCGATGGCATTGGCTGCCGACGAACAGGCGGTGGAGATAGTATCGACGAAGGCGAATTGGCCGAAGCCACGAGCGATGTCGAGCGTGGAGGTGCCGCAGTCGTAGTTGTAGTGCTCGATCGTGCCATCGGCGCTGACCGAGGCTTCGATCTCGGTGCGGTCCATGCCTCCGACGGTGGTTCCCGAAAGCAATGCCATCGTGGTATAGTCGTCGGGACTGGTGAGACCTGCCTGCTGCAAGGCTTCGCGCAGGGCAAGACGTCCGATGAGGGCGGTGCGGCTCTGCGGAGCTTCGGCATCGGAGGGCACGCCGACGCGGGCCATGAGCTCGTCGAACGAGAGCTTGACTTCACCGACGAGCATGTCGCGATGCACCGTGTCGAGGTACTGCACGGGGGCGATACCTGAACGGTGATTACGAAGCGCGTCGAGGGTCTCGGCTTTGCCGACACCAATGGCGCTCACGATGCCGTAGCCGGTGATGACTACCATAGGGATATTTGGGGATTTTTAGGGATTTTTGGGGGATATTTAGGGACGTTGCCTTCTTGGGATTGCCACCAGTTTTACCCCTATTTTGTTCTGTTGGCCTGGATGAACTCGGCCATAGTGCGGATGGACTTGAAGATCTCCTTGCCTTGTGCGGGCGACTGGAGCTTGATGCCGTATTCCTTTTCGAGGATCATGATGAGTTCGAGGGCATCGATGGAGTCAAGGCCGAGACCTTCGCCGAAGAGAGGGGCATCGACATCGATATCCTCGGGGGTGAGGTCCTCGAGGTTCAGGGCGTCTATCACTTGTTGTTTTAGGGTTTTAAGTAGTTCTGTCATAGGTTTTATATAAAGATGAGTTTTTTTCAAAAGATGAAAAATGGATTTATAATGATGGTGGTTCTGATGAGCCACTTGGTGATTGTCTTCCGTTCAGCATCTGTGAGCAAGCTCCCCGATGCTGACCAAAAGCCATTCACCAACCCTTCGGGCTAACATCATTATAAATCGAAAATCGTTTCACAAAAAAAACTAAAAAATATTTGTTTGAACAAAGGATCTTAAAAGTCCTCCTTCTTTAATTCGCTAATTCGTGATGATTAAAGATTATTAAAGATGTGGAGCTCGGCGACGAAATGGTCATCATCGGGGGCGTCAATCCAACCATAGAGGGCGGAGGTGGTGGCGGGGTCGAGGAAGGCCTGGGAGACGAGTTGATGGATGAGGGCATCGTCGCGCTCGGAGAGGGCAAAGTAGCAGGTCTCGCCATGCAGCTGGTGACGAATGGCTATCTCGCCCAGGACGATGTTGGGCAGCGTATAGACGAAGTCGGCAGGACTGGGGAAATAGTTGTCGCCCGGCTGGATGGTGGCTTCGAAACTGCGGTCGGCCACACACGACGCCGATTGCCCGAAGAGCAGGACGGCACGACTCTGGTCGAAAGCGGCAAGTGCACCCTCCTTCTGGAAGAGGAGTTCGGCAGCAATGAAACCAAGACGACTGAGCAGGTCCATCTTGTAGAACTTCGGATAGTCGCCCACATACTTCCGATAGAGGGCAGTGAGCATCGACTTGCCCTTTGCCCCATCGACAGGCAATGCCTCGCCGCACAGCGTCACGCCTTCGGGAGTGATGCGCACCGAAAGCGCAGGCTCAGTAGGGTTTGCCCCCACCCCACAACACATTCGTCCCTTAATATCCCTTAATATCCCTTCAAATCCCTTAGAATCCCTAACAATCCCTTCACATCCCTTAGCATCCCTAAGCATCTCGAACCCCATTGCCGTATTGCATCCCCCGAATCCGCTCATCATCTTGATGAACGAAGGATGCTGCTTCTGCTGGGAGCTCAAAGGCTGATGCCGATTGATGACATGGATGGGACGGCTGGTGCCCAAGGCGTTGAAGCCGAGCGTTGCGGGAATCCATCCCTCCTGGAGGGCATGCATCGTGAGGATGCTTTCGAGGATGCCTGCTGCACCCATGGTGTGACCGAAGTAGCCCTTGAGCGCCGTGACGGGAACTTCGCCCATCGAGGCGCGGTGGATGGATGACGAAGCGTCGTTGGCCATCGCTACGCGGTGGATGGCCGATGCCTCCATTTCATCGTTGTAAAGCGTGGCAGTACCGTGGGCAGAGATGCAGAGGGGCGACGCAACGTGGCCCAAGGCTGCCGTGAGGGCAAGGTAACTGCCTTCGGCCGTGCGCGAAGGTGTGGAAATGTGGTAGGCATCGTTGCGCATGTATCCGGGCAATGCCACCCACTGACCGGAAACGTCCTCGTCGTCGCTACACCTTTTAAATATAATAGTAGCGGCGGCTTCGCCCAGATTGAGGCCACAGCGGTCCTCGTCGAAAGGACGGCACGGCTCGGGCGACATCGCCATGAACGACTGGAACCCAGCCACGATGAAACGCGACTGCACATCGCAACCCGCGACGATGGCATAGTCGTAGGCACCCATCTCGAGCAGACGACGTGCCACGATGAGCGCCGAAAGTCCGCTGACGCAGGCATTGCTCACGGTGAGCGACGTGAGGCTTTCGACCTTGGGCAGGAACGGGCGGATGAGACGCTCGATGCGGCGAGCCGACTCGCCAAAGAGATGGGCATCGGGACCGATGGTTTGCCCCTTGGTGGAACTGAGCACCAGCACCACGCGGCCCGAAAGCGTGCAGCCATCGAGACAGTGGAGGATGGACGAGAGGACGAGCATCTCGTAGGTGGGACGCTCCTGCCCCTGGTCGAAGAGCGAAGCCACAAAAGGTTCGGGAATCTGCCACAACCGGTGAGCCTGGAGTCGCGAACGACCAGCGCGCACAGCCAGCAGGTTGTCGCGGGTGGTTTCTCCAAGCGGGGAGAGTATGTTGTCGGCGATGATCTTTACCATAGGTCTATGATTCGCTGAGTGCAATCTTGAGTTCACCATCGGCGATGAGTTGGCCCAGGGAAGTGCGGACTTCGGCACGAACGAGCGTCATGCCGAAGGCAGAGCCCAGTTCCTCGATTTGTGTAAGCAGTTCCTCACCTACCCCAGGCTGACGATGAACATCGAGACGACGGATGGCAGCAATGTAGCCGATGACGACCGGGCGATGGAGGATGTACTTGTTGTAGTAGCCGATGCGAGCGGCACAGGTCTGCGCAATGTGTTCGACAATGCCCGCCGTCGAGAACGTGCCTTCGACGAAGAGGTTGTCGGGCCGGATGAGGAAGGACGAGCGGGACACCGACGCTTCGTAGGAAAGCAGATGGTCCACCATCAGGAATGGCGGGCGCTGCGGGATGATATCCTGTATGTCGATGTCGCTCAATGTCATGCTTCAAATGTCGTTATTCTCGTTTTGCCAAAAGTTGAAATAATTGAACCACTGCTCGGGATAGCGGCGCACCACCTCCTCGAGGTTGGCGGCAAACTGCTGCGCCAGGCCGAGGGTTGTCGGCTTCTGACCTTGGTCGGAAGAGTCCAAACGACGCACAAAGATGCGATAGGACGTCCAGCTCTCCTTCATCACAAAGATGGCGACAATGGGCGCCTGACGCACGGCAGCAAGTCGGAACGGACCCAAAGGGAAACGGGCGGGGCTGCCCATGAACTGACACTCGACAAACTTGCGCGAGCCGAAGATGCGATCGCCGGGGATGGAGGCGATGTTGCCGTCGCGCACGACGTTGCTGAGCAGGAAGATGTGGCTCATGTCGGGCTGCACAAACACCATCTCGACCCCATTGGGCGCAAAGACACTGGCACGATTGTCCATGATGGTCTGCGACCCGTCTCGGAAGAG
>JAZQBS010000090.1:0-2845 GCA_045545875.1 Bacteroidales bacterium | reverse complement strand
TAATTTTCCATCATTATGAGAATCGTTAGTTGGAACTGCAACAACAAATTCAGAGAGAAATATAAGGAGGTGCTTGCACTTAAGGCTGATGTCTATGTCATCGCTGAACCTAAGTGACCATCTGCCGATTGTTTTGGATGTTGAATAAAAAATACAGGCTGATTAGTTTGGACCAGCCTGTATTGTTATAAATGGCTTTTGCGCTACCCAGGATAAACCATAACCTGGCTGCACATTCAATTTTGCTATTCAAAATTATTCGTTGCAAAGATAACCATATTCCCCAACATATCCAAATATTTGCTTGAAAAAAGTGCTTTTTTCAATTTCTTCTTGGAGATTGAGAAAATAATCGCTATCTTTGCGGCCACTCTAAGCCTTAAATGGCTTCGAGATGATACTCTAAATAAGCAGGCTCATCCGTGAGGACCAGCCTGCTTTTTCTTACTACTTAATAGCACATTACGAGCTCCTCGACGTCGTCGCTGTTGTCGTAGTGGTCCTTGGGGATGAAGTGACCGTCGTTGCTGCTGAGATAGCCCTGGACGCCATCCTTGAGGACTACGGCATAGTCTTCGTATTCCACCTGGATGTCGTCGTAGATGGGATCGACGAAGAGAACTTCGTTGAGGTCCAACAGACCGTACTTGTCGCCGGATTGAACCACAACGATGTTGGAATTGGCTCCATACACCTTGTCCAAGGTCTGTGGAGTGAGTCGCTTGCCATTGGGGGAAACGAGCATGGTCTTGCCTCCATCGGTGACATGGAAGAAGGCGCGGGTCTCGTCGAGACGGATGTCGTCGTGTTCGCATGGGAGAAGCAAGTTGCCCTTGCCGTCGGTCAGAGCCAGGCCGTATTTGCCGTCGTTGACGACGATGATGGGCATGCTGGCATTGATAACCACTCGACTATAGGTGTAGGCCACCTTGTCGAAGATGGCGGGTACCAGGATGCTGCCGTCGAGGTCGAGGACGCCTTCCTTGCCGTTTTCGTGGAGGATGGTGGGGAACCAGTCACGACTCTCTACGAAGTCGTTCAATTCCTGATTTGCCTGTGCCGTCAGTTCACTTTCCTCGCTGCTTCCGTTGATCTGGAAGGAGGTGTAAAGACCTCGGGTGAGGGTTTCCAGGGTGCGGAAGTCCTCCATTGTTGCCTTGGGTTTGTTGCTTTGTTCCATATTCATTTTATTAAAGGTGTAATCGACTAGAAATGATGTGTGACCTTTTCTTATCTCACACGGATAGCGCAGATAAACACAGATAATTTTTACGTTAATGACCGTATAATGAGACGTTAATTAATCGTTAATAAGTGATAATTAGCAAAATAGGCGCATGATGTCCATGGTGAGGAAATCAGAGGGGCTTATGCCACCATCGCCCACGATGAATGCTGCCTTCGGATTGAATCGTTCTTTGAAGGCATTGAGTCCTTTGGTGTTCTTTTCGGCGTTACTCTTCACTTCGATGGCTATCACAATACCTTTTTTACGGAGGATGAAATCCACTTCCAGGTCTCGTTCACGCCAATAAAAAACTTCAAATCGATGCACGAAGGCCTGACTGACCAACCATGCTCCGATGGAGGATTCGAAAATGCGCCCCCATGCCCGTCTGTCAAGAATGGCTTGTTCGAAGGTGTAAGGATTGAATATTGCCTTAAGAGCGTTGTTATACACTTGGAGTTTGGGAATGCTGGCGCGTCTTCTGGCTGTGTCCATACTGTACTTCTGAATGCCGCAAAGCATACCGCTTTCGTCCAGTAGGTTGATATAGCCCGCTAGAGTAACCGTATTTCCTGCATCCTGAAGCGAACCGAGCATCTTTGACAACGAAAGGACTTCGCCCGAGTATGCAGCTCCAAGCTCGAATGTCTGACGTAATAGTGCAGGCTTACTGATGGGGGTATCCATCAAGATGTCCTTGTTGATTGTTGTGTCGATGATGGCTGACTGGATATATTGCTCCCAACGGTCGGGTTCAGCGATCAGTTCAGCAGCTCCTGGATAGCCTCCATAGAACATGTATTGGTCGAGTGTGTAACCAAAGCATTCCTTCATTTCGGCATAACTCCAGTGGCTCATACGTATTTCCTCAAACCGTCCTGCCAACGATTCGGAAAGCCCCTTTTCGAGCATAACGCGACTGCTCCCAAGTAGGAGTACTCGTATGTCGAGATTATGGAAGGTGTCGTCGTCCCATTCCTTTTTGACGACTTCGCTCCAGTTGGCAATCTTCTGTATCTCATCAATCACCAAGATGACACATCCATACGCCTTGCTTTCTTTTTGACTGCGCACGGCAGCCCAGCAATTCGAGACCCAAGCAGAGTTGGATGCTGGAACATTGTCGGCAGAGAACAAGAGGAAGGGCAGGTCGATGTCTTGAAGCACCTGCTTTACTACCGTCGATTTGCCAACCTGACGTGGTCCCATCACCACTTGAATGAACTTTCTTGGTTCTTCAAGACGCTTTCTAATGATTTGATATTCAGATCTCTTGTACATAGATTTACAATTTACTCAGTGGAGTGAGTAATTTTACTCAGTGCAAAGGTATGTACTTTTTTTGAATACACCAAACAAATCGCATATTTTTTTTTAAGAAGATGAAAAATGGATTCCACGATTTATGCTTTCTTATGCCTTAGATGTTTTTTTCGTGCTTTTTCGGTATTCACTCTTGCTATTTTGTGAAAAATTGCGTATATTTGCAAAAGTGAGATGATGAACATTATTTACTATTAAGTAAATGAGCAAAATTAATTATATCAATTTTGCCTTGGAGTTAGCGGGAGTTAACGGGAGTTAGTGCTAACGCACGGGAGTTAACGGACGTTGGTT
>JAZQBS010000089.1:0-60163 GCA_045545875.1 Bacteroidales bacterium | reverse complement strand
GATCTTCACCGTCCTCAGGTCATAGTGGGCGGCATTCTTGAAGTTGGCGATGGCCTGCATCTGGTCCTTCGAAGTGATGGGCTGGCGTGGTGTTGCGGCAAGCCAAACGAGGAGCAGTTGTGCAAACTTCACGTCGCGCACATCGATGCCTTCCTTGCGCAGCGGGTTGAGGTCGATCATGCGTAGTTCGATGTGGTTGACACCCTGCTCACGCAATGTCTCCAGCCGGTTCGCGCCACGGGGTTTCAGGCGAATGGGGTAGTAGAGTTCCGAAGGAGCCTTGATCCAACACTTGTCCACATAGTGCTGTATGCTGTCGGCATAGGCACCGATGCTGCTGTAATCCAATTCGGGTGTGAAAGCGTTCCAATAGCCTAGTTCCGAGCATCGCACACTGGCCATGCCCACAAACGTGGCACCGTTCTTCTTCTGTTTCCCTTGTTCGAAGAAACTGGGGTCGAGGATGGGCGAAGCCGCGGTCAAAACGGTCATGATCCATCCGTACGACACAAGTCGCTCGGCAAGGTCGAGATAGAGGCGACTCTCGTAGGCGCGGTAGGCAGCGGTCTCCTCGCCCTTTTTGACGTGCAGACCTGTCTCAGCCTCGTAGTTCAGGCGAAGCAGGTCTCCCGAAAAGGAATAGTTGAAGTGGATGCCCGAAAGCGTCATCTTGTAGCGTCCGTAGCGGTCGGAGAGGTAGTTGCGATAGGCGGTCTTCGACGAGCGCCCGCCCTCGAATTGCGCCACGGGGATGTCCTCCTCGTCGCGGATGCAGGGTGGATTGGAGAAGGGCCACAGCAGTTCGCCATGTTTGGCGATGCGCTGTTGTATGCGTCGGGTATGGTCGTAAAGGTTGCCCACCACTTCGTCGGCTGACTTGAACACTGCTGTGTTGATTTCAGTCTGGTTCTCGCAGAAGTCGCGCGTGATGTGTTCGTCATCGGGGAAAGGATGCGGCGTGTGTGCCATATCTCCGTCAGTCGTCACGCGCAGCATCTCCTTCTCCAGACCGAAGTTCCCGGTCAGCAGCAGGCGTCTTACCTTGTCGTTGTCAGTGTGTAACATCTATTTATAAAATGTGTTGCATCGATTTAGAAACTGTTTGGACATTTACAGCCAGTTGGTGCCGTCATTGCGCTCGAGGATAAAGCGTGCCTGTGCCTCCAGTTCGGGCAGCGATTTGCACCAGGCCACGAAGACCTGTGCTCCCATTCCGCCCGAAATGCTCTTCGGAGGAACCTTTTCGAGCAGCAGTTTGTGTCCAAGCTGGGCACGTACCTCATCGGCCGAATGCCTGTATTCCACCTTCTCGCTTCGGCCGAAGTGGGTGACGTAGCGCTGGAAGTGATAGTTGGGGAACGAACGGTTTTCGCCCAGCGTCAATGCCTCGGCCCATATCTGATAGACATCGACGTTGTAGGCGTAGTTCATCTTGTCGGGAATGTAGCCGCCCGGTGCTCGCATGTTGACCTCCAGGCCAAGCACGTCGCCCCGTTTTCCAAGGCCTTTCTTGTCCTCGTCAAGGCGGAAGAACTCGAAGTGGAAGAAGCGGTTGCGCAGGCCAAATGCCTTGACGACGCGCGGCCCGATGTCATTGAGGTCGGTGGCCTGCACGTTCTGCGTGTAGCTCACGTTCTCGCCCGTGCCTTGCAGCATGGCCAGTGGCGTTGCCATCATCACCTGTCCGGTGTAGAAGACGATGTTGCCCTGGGCATCGGTGATGCCGTCGAAGGTCTCGATGTGTCCGGGCACAAATTCCTCCATGATGAAATGATGGGCGGGGTAATGCGCCAATGTCTCGTGGTACAGTTTTTTCAGACTTGCCTCGTCGCCGATCTTCCACGTGTTGCTGGCACCCACGCCATTGTCGGGCTTCACGATGACGGGATAGCCCACTTTCGCGGCAAACTGCAGTGCCTCGTCCGGCTGGTCGATGAGATGGTGGCGTGCCGTCTTCAACTTGGCACGCCGATAGCCGAGTTTCATCTGCGACTTGAGTTTCACGCTCCGCAGCTCGTCGGTCTTCCATCCGCTTGTGATGTTGAAGTCGGTGCGTAGCCGTGCCTCCAGTTCGAGCCAGTATTCGTTCTGGCTCTCCACGTAGTCTATCCTGCCGTAGCGGCCGATGTAGTAGCCCACGGCACGATACACCTGGTCGTAGTCTTCGAGCGAAGTGACGTAGTAATATTCGGCTACGGAGTTCTTTACCTCGGAGGCCAGGCTGTCGTAGGGCGCATCGCCAATGCCGAGCACATTGACGCCGAGTCGCTTCAGGCGGTTGCAGAAGTTCCAGAAGTGCAGCGGGAAGTGGGGGGAGATGAATATGACGTTCATGATCTGTTGCTTATTATGTGGTTGTGGTTATTCCCAAAGGAAGTGCATCCACGTGGGCACCTCGTGTTGCCACGATGCCTCGTTGTGGTTGCCTCCTTCGTTGCGGAAGAGATAGGTGCTGGCACCCTTCTGCTGCGCGAGCCATTCCATCTCACGGATGCGGTCCTCGAGTCCCGGATTGCCCTGCTGCTCCACCGTGCCCCATGAGAAGAAGATGCGTGTGTCGTGGGCGATGTCGGCCTTGCCGATGTCGTCGCGCAACTGCTGCATGGCGGGTTGGATGGCAGGTGAAATGACGGCAGCCTTCGAGAAGAGGTGGTTGAACCTGACGATGGCATAGAGCGACATCATGCCTCCCATCGAATAGCCTGCTATGGCAGTTGCCTCGCGATGGGGCCACGTGCGATAGTTTTGGTCGATGAAGGGCTTGAGGTCCTGCTCGATCCATTCCAGTGTCTGATGTCCGAGTCCCGGGATGCGGCCATAGATGCGGCTCACGACATCGTACGGACAGTATTCGCGGATGCGTGCCCAGTTGTCCTTGGCACATTCCATGCCCACCACGATCAGGCGTTTCCACCAGCCGTCGAGGAACTCTTTCAGTCCAAGGCTCTTGCCGAAGGTGGCATCGCTGTCGAAGAAGAGGTTGTGGCCGTCGAACATATAGACGACGGCATATCGCTCGTCCGACTTGTCGTAGTCGTCGGGCAGATAAAGGTGTATGCGGCGGTCTTCGCCTGCCGGTTTGCAGAAGACGTTGAATTTCTGTATCATGTCGTAGTTTGTTTCTTTTCATGGACAAAGCGGATGAACTCATCCTTCTCCTCCTCGGTTCTGAGTCTTGCGGTGTACATCTGGTTGCCCATGGCTCCCGAGAGTATGTCGGGCATGCGCTCGCACATCACAATGCTGCCTGCATATCGTTCCAGTATCTCCTCATGGGTGTGGACGTACTGGTAGATGTCCCTGCGTGATGCGAAGACACAGTAGTACTCGTCGGGCCAGGCCTTGCTCAGCGCATTGCCTGCATCGTGCTGGCTGTCCTGTGCCAGGCGCGACTTGCCGAAAGCCACCATGTCGGCCCAGATCTTATATACGTCGGTCGAATGTGCGTAGTTGATCATGTCGGGGGTGTAGCCTCCAGCCGGACGCATGTTGACTTCCAGTGCCACGAAGTCGCCCGCTTCGCCGAGGTTCTTTCTTGCCTTGTCCAGACGGAAGAACTCGAGGTGTACGAAGCGGTTGATGACGCCGAAGGCCTTCACCGTCTCGCGTCCCAGGGTACGGAGCGACTGTGGCATCTCCTTGCCGATATAGTACGACAGGTCGAGGCGCTTGTTCACGATGTCCATGATGCTGGGTGGCCAGACGGTCATCGACTCGAACATCGCCTTGCCCTCGGCATCGACGATGGCGTCGTACGAACATATCTCGCCCGTGATGAACTCCTCCACGACGTAGGGTTGGTTGCCGTAGGCCCCGAAGAAGTCACGCAGTTCCTGCTCGTTGTGCAGCTTGTGCGTGCCTCCTGCACCTACGCCCACATCGGGCTTGGCGATGAGCGGATAGCCGCATTCGTCGGCAAAGCGCAGCAGGGCATCCAGTCCGTTGGCGGTCTTTTCCTGTCGTGCCGTGGGTATGCCGCCCTTGCGGTAGTATTTCTTCATCTCCGACTTCTCCTTGATGGCAGTGATGTTGGCGTACTGTATGCCCGTGGTGACATTGAAGTCGGTGCGGAGTTGTGCATCCTGTTCGAGCCAGTATTCGTTGTTCGACTCTATCCAGTCGATTTTGCCATATTTGTGGGCAAGGAAGGCTACGGCACGGTACATCTGGCTGTAGTCCTCCATGTTTTCTACGCGGTAGTATTCGGTGAGTGCGCCTCGGAGTTCCGGGCTCAACGTTTCGTAGGGCGCATCGGCTATGCCAAGCACAGTCACGCCGTTCTGCTTCAGTCGAATGCAGAACTCCTGATAGGTGTGCGGAAACTGGGGTGAGATAAAGATGAAATTCATTAATGCAAACTATTCAGAAATAACTACATATTTTTATCATTAACACGAATTATCGCGAATTAACATTAATTTTTCAGTATATGTGTCTATATATGACCCACCTTGCATAATAATAATTCATGTAAAATTCATGATAATTCGTGTTGAAAATCTTACGCAACTTTGCGTCCTCTTTCCTCTAGAATATGTTCGAAGAAGTATTTCGCCTGCTTGCGCCACCACTCGAAACTGTGGCTCACGTCGCATCCCCAGATGTCGGTCCAGTGGGGGATGCCCTTCTCGGTCAACAGGTCACCGAGGCAGCAGGTGCTTTCGTTGGTAATGCCCTCATATTCACCCTGGCCGCAACAGAGGATGATCAGCTTGTCGCGGTAGGTGTCGAGCAGCACGCTCGGGTCGTTCTGGTCGCGCAGGTAGTGGAGCGGAGAGTTGCGATAGATGAGTTCCTCCGTAAATCCCGGGAAGAAGTAGTCGGCATGGAAGAGGCCGCTGAGCGAAAGCAGCGTGTCGAACAGATCGGGACGACGGAAGAACACGTTGCCTGCATGGTATCCACCCATCGAGCAACCCGTGACAATCAGTCGCTGTCCACCATTGACTTCCGGGATGAGTTCTTCGGTAATGTACTCGTACCAGTGCTCGTGCAGTTCGATCAGCTGCCGATAGTCGTGCTGTTCCTGGGGAGTGGAATTCACCAAGCTCCAGGTCTCCTTGTCGATGCTGTCGCAGCAGATGAGGTGGATGAGCCCGCTTTCGATCATGGGAGCAAGCACATCGACCATGCCATTGTCCTCCCACTCCCAGAACCGCTGGTCCTGACTTGGGAACACGAGCACACCGCGACCCCGATTGCCAAAGGTCTTGTACTCCATCTCTCTGCCGAGAGCTGCACTCCAATGCTTGTAGTATCTTGCTTCCATCTTATTCTTCGTTTTTGCGAAATTAAAGAATTATTTTCGGGTGCAAAGGTAAGAATGGAAGGTGTTAAATCCAAGGATTGCCGAAAAATTTAGAAAATATCACTTTTATTTAAGAAAAATCAGAAAAATATTCTAAGGATATGCCATTATTGGAATACCAGTACTTTTGTGGGGCCCAACAGACCGTTTGCCATAAGGCCTCCGTTGGCAAGAGGAGCATAGTTGGGATTCCCTTCCTGCCCTTGCCGCACTTTGGCATTGTAGTCCGAGACTTTCACAATGATCTCAAGGGTGTTCTCTCCGGGTTGCAGATAGTCGGTGATGTCAAAGGTATAGGGCCTCCAGATGCGTTTGCCTGCACATTTTCCATTCACGTGCACTTCTGCCACGTAGCACACTTCGCCAAGATCCAAGGTGTAGTGTTTCCCTGCTGTTGTCTTTGGCAGGCTGAACGTGGTGGTGTAGATGGCATCCTCGGCGCAGTTGTTCAACTCTGGTAGGTTCCGCCAGTCTCCCAAGGCTGTTTCTGTCAGATTCACGTCCCCGGCCTTCAGGTTCCATTTGGGAAGGGTGGTCAAAACGGTATAAGTGCCGACGGGCTTTGTGGACACTCCGTCAAGTGGAGCGCTGCATAGATACAGGAAACGTGCGCTCAGTGGTTCCAATGTCTCCCGAATGCAGCCGTCCTTGTCCCGCTCCGCCGAAACGATGCTTCCGTCCTCTGCATTCATCCAATAGGCGTATGCGGCATCAGTCGTCAGGCAGAGTGTCTTGGCACTGGTATCCTCATTCCAATACATCTGCACAAAAGCCCCATTCCCGATTTCCCTGCGGGTCAGTCTGACACGCTCGGCACCCGAAAGGGTCTTTACAGGAGGATTGACTGTCCATTTTGCGGCATCACGGCAGACGTTCTTTCCACTGGTCGCTGTGCTCATCAGACGTGCCGTCTCCCTGTCATTCTTCTGATAGTCGAGGAAGGAAGGTTGGGCAACAGGCGCCTCTCCGATCAGGAGGATATTGGCGGAGTTCTGAACGGCCAGATTTTGCGCTGTAGCCAACTGGATATAGGGCAATTCGAAAAGTACCAGTCCTTTGTAGGCATTTCCTCGGATTTGCAGGCTGCCATCATTTCCGGCAGTCATCTCCTGCAGGGATTCGTCGTTTACCCAAGCCCAGGTGATGCCCTTGCGCTCCAGTTCGTTCAGCACGGGCCAGATTCCTTGAAGCCAGCGTCCGTTCTCGGAATCATCGGGGATTTCATCGTTCAGTTGTATGGCAGGCTCCGTTTCGGGCAGAAAGCCGTACCATAGCAATTCCTCGGGATTGTGCGAACGGTCGCTGTAATCCAGGAAAGGATAGTAAACCAGTACGTCGGCCACGGCTTTCCCCTGCTGCATCAGATACTGGGCTCGCTGGGCATATTGGTTTACCTCAGCCACTTCATCCCAGAAGTGATTGACCTCCGACAGGTCGGACGAGAAGTTGATGCCCAGCAGTCCGTTGAAGAAAGGCTGCCAGCTACCGTCTTCGCCGTAGCGGTAGGGTGCACCGTGCCAGATGAGTTGGTTGACTCCGCTCGAAAGGTTCTTGTCCACCGTCATCTTTAGTTTCTGGGGTGTCATCATCAGGCCGCGGCCCAGATGCACACCGGATTCTGCCGTAACCAGCGTCTTTCCGTAAAGCATCGCTCCCGACGAAACCATCTTGAGTCCACCGACGCTACCGCCTCCGAATACCATGTTCTCTGTTTCGGGAATATCCGCATCACCCGCGGCTCCAATATAGTCTATGGGGAGGCCGTAGGGCTGCGTCTTGTGCAGCAGTCCGCGCTCCTTGGCCCAATGGGAAGACCCACGGAGCAGATGTGTTCTCACCAGATCGCTCACCGTCAGGTCATAGTCGTAACGAAGGCGGGCATCCACATCGCCAAAGGTGAATTCGGCATAACCCTTCCCCGCGTCATACATATTGTTGTAACCGTAACAGATGTTGGCGGGCATCCAGGGCAATGGGTCATATCCTCGGTTGCGCTGGAATACATCCCTGAAATCGGCTGTAATGTGGCGGTCAACCTTGAATTCATAGCTGTCGTTGAAGATGGAGCGGAAAGGTTTGCCGTAGAAGGGTGTCAGGCCTGAGCGTGCGCCGAAATAGTGTTCGTAGGTCTTCTGGACCACGATGGAGTCAAAGTGGTCGATGACTTTTCCGCCATCAGGCCGTGCGGTAATCATGTTTATTTCCTGCGAGGGCACCGACCACAGGGCAATCAGGCTCCTTTGCCAGCCTTCCTCCACTTTAGCACGAGCGAAGGAGACTGCCTTGTCGGCAAGGGGAAGTACTTTCACATCCTTGATCTGTCGAGGTCCGTTTTCGTTTTCCGTGACCTGTGCTTCCAGCAGGCCAATCAGGGTGGCATATTCGCTGTCCTGTCTCTCGGAACGTGGAATGGCAATGGTGCCTCCGGTTTCGGGAACAGAGGCTATGCCATATTGCAGCGAACGGTTCTCCTCGGCCTCGGTAATTGCGGGAGACGCTGCCGGCCAGCCGCTGCCGTTGGTGAGGTCCACCGTCATGCCAAGCCTGGCTGCCGTGGACATCACGGTAGAGAGATGCTCGAAATAGGAATCCGTATCAAAACTCATGATGGCTCCAGCCCTGCCTTCCGGCATGGGAACAACCAGGGCAAACGACTGGATTTCCACACCTCCGATATGTTTGGAGGCAAACAACTCCAGTTCTCGCTTGAGTTCCATGTCCTCAACGTCATTTCCCGGCCACCACCAGCGCACCAGGGGAGCGTACTTCAAATCTGGATTCAGGAATTCGCTTGTAGCAGGAATTTGAGTCCCAAGCCCGATGCTGGAAACATCGTCCCCCTCGGGTGCGGATCTCTGATAAGCGTTGTTTTCAAGTTTGTAATCCATCGACAGTCCCCAAGGTGAGGAAAGGGGAGCAGGTTGTCCAGCACCGCTAATCTCCCCGAAGACAGGTTTGCCCACACCCTCGATTACGGGAGAGCCGGCGTACGAACAGTTCCTGACGGTGGTTACTTTGATGCCAAAGGCAGCGCCGATGGTGCCATATCCTGAGTTGAACTCGCCCACGATTCCACCAATCTGGACTGCTGGCATATCCAAGGCAGTGATCTTGACCGAGGAGGAGCAATTCTCAACCGTTCCATAGCGCTCGCTGCCTATCAGTCCTCCCAGGTAAATGGTCTCGCTGCCCGGGTTCCCCTTTACACGGATGGTTCCCGTAGCCGAACAGTTGCTCACATTGGTGGCCGATGACTGCAGTCCGCCGATAAAGGCCTTGTATTCGCCTTCCGCTGGAGTCACAAACTGGATGTCGATATCGAAACGGGACGAACAGTTCCGTGTGTCATTGTAGGCTTCACCCAGGAAACTGCCCACATAGAGTTCGCCGCCGCCCTTGCCGGCCATCTCCAGTTGCATCTTTCCGCTTACGCTGCAGTTCTCGATGGTTCCGCCCCAAGCGCCTCCGCAAAGTCCGGTGAAACTATGGAAAGTGTTCTCCGCATTGGTGGTTCGCACCTTGATCAGGGTATTGGCTATCTCGCAGTTCTGCACGATGCACTCCAGCCCGTCATCCTGCTTGAGGATGCCCGCCAGGGGTGCCACATAGGGCTTGTCGGCAGTAAACTCCAGACGGGAATCTTCCATTCTCAGATTTCGTATCACTCCATTGGCAACTGTTCCGAAAAGGGCACTCTTGTCGGTAGTTAACTCCGTTATCCGAAGACCTCTGATGGTGTGTCCTTTCCCGTCCAATATGCCTTTGAACGCATGCCGCCACCACTCGCCTGGAGCAAATTCGTAGTTTCCCTCATACTCGCCGATAGGTATCCAGTTGGCAACTTCCGACAGGTCTATATTGTTCTCCAGCACGTACCAGCCATACAGGTCCTCTCGGATGGCATCCAGATCCTTGACAGTACGAACTGGGGTGGGGGCTACCCATTTGGCATAAAGGGTCATGGGAGCCTTCACCGCCATGGAATCAGTGGCAGGCATATAGAAGCCCACTGAGTTGCTGCCAAAGCGCCACTCTTGCTCTGGTCGGCAATCGGGTGTAGTGTACCAGCCGCCAAAGCGGTACCCAGTTCTTTCGGGCAAGGGCTTGGCAGCCATCGGCATGGCATTTCCGGTGTTGACCGAGATCGGGGAAATCTTCTCCGTGGCATTGTAGTTCAGGTCAAAGGAAACCAGGCAAGGTTCCTGTGCAGTTGCTGTAAGGATACAGAACAGAATATTCGAAGCAATTAAAAACAATCTTTTCATATTTTCATATATAATTCATGTCAAATTCATGATAATTCGTTGTTTAATAATCCCGAATAAGCTGCTCGGGGCTTTTCATGATTTTTTGGATATCGGGAGGAAGGACCATGAGGAATGTTCCGAAAAGACCGCCGTTCTCGACTTGCAGTTCGTAGCCCTCTTCACCTTCCACAAACACCGAATCGCCACGAACCAATAAATAGTAGGTAGGGCCTCCCACTGGCTTCGGATCAAGAAAGGGAACCTTCGTGATGGAGTGGTTGACCATCTTGGTGATGAATTGCTCGTATTGCCCGTCCTGCAAGGGAACGATGGAATCATATTTTTGCTCTTCCCCATACCCCGTGATTACACTCAGTCGCACGGAATCCTTGTAAACAGTGACCCAACAGTCATATCGCCAGTTGGGAGCCACAGTGCCATTGTTGAACATATAAGTCATACTCGTCGCTTGGCTCAGCAATGCTTCATCCAGTTTATTGTCTTGTTTATCCGTCCTTTGTGCACATGCAGTATTCGAAAATGCCATGATCAGCACGCCGATGATGGTTAACAGGTGTTTCATATTTCTTTATTAAAGGTTTTTGAATATGCAAATCTAACAACATTTTTCCAAATATCGCGAATACAAGGCTAAAAATCGTAAATTATACTACATCAAACCCCATAACAACCGATTACGCAAAGTCAAAATCGAACAAAAATGGGCGAATGATTGCGAAAAAGTGGGAATAAATTTGGTATTCTCGGAATTCTGTCATAACTTTACCGCGTCATTTCATTTGTCAAACTTTTATTATATAAGAATATGCTTGGTGCAATCATTGGCGATATAGTAGGCAGCCGCTGGGAGTTCAATCCCACCAACGATTATAACTTCGAGATGTTCTCCGACAAGAACAGTTACACCGACGATACTATCTGTACCATTGCCGTGGCCGATGCGCTGCTCCATGGGGCAAGTGACTTCGGGAAGTACATCCACGCATGGTGCCGCAAATATCCGCATCCCATGGGTGGCTACGGTGGACGTTTTGCCCAATGGGTAAGGAGCAACGACCCGAAGCCATACAACAGCTTCGGCAACGGTGCAGCCATGAGAATCAGCCCTGTGGCGTGGTTTTCGCTCAATGGTCACGCGCAGATGTATTATGCCGTGCACGCCACATCATGCACCCACAACCATCCTGAGGGGATAAAGGGCGCGAAGGCGGTTGTTTCGGCCATCCACGACTGCCTTGAGATGCACGGCCTGTTCGAACATATCGGCAGGGAGCAGATCATGAACTATGGTCTCAAGAGGGCACTCACCAACTATGGCTATTCCATCGACTTCGAGGAGAAGGATGTGCAGAACCGTTTCGACGAGACCTGCCAGGGCACGGTGCCCGTTGCCTTCTGGGTCATCAGCCGCAGCAATTCCTTCGAGGATGCCATCCGCAGGGCAGTCATCCTCGGTGCCGATGCCGACACGCTCGGTGCCATCGTGGGAAGCATTGCCGAAGCCATTTGGGGCATACCCGAATGGATGAAGCAGAAGGCCCTCACGTATCTGCCGAAGGATATGAGGGAAGTGCTTGAAGCTTTTCGCAAGGTATGTCCTTGGAGACATTCCACCCGATTGGCAAAGAAGCAGGAAGAGGAGAAGCAGCAGCAATCCGAGGCCATCGAGTATTGGACACTGGGGCTTGGCGACTCCAACAAGGCGCTGAAGGGCGAGAGTCCGCTCCCGAATAAGGACAAGACGGCTACGGCCAGCTCCTGGAAGACCATCCCGATGCCGAAGGATTCCGACGAGATAGCCGACGTGGCCCTCGACTTCTGGATTCCTGCAGCCGCCATGGCAGTCATTCGCAAGGGCCACATCCCCGCCGCCATGGAGGACCACTGGTTCATGTATTGCGACGAGGAGTACATCCGTTACTTTCGCAGCTGGACGGGCATCTGCGCCTTCGAGGCACATTACACGAGCGATGGCGACGATTTCCGGGTGGATCGCTTGCGCATAAGCAGTGACTTTGCCCAGTATGGAGCCAATGGTGCAGCAGCAGGCGCCGCCCTCTTCCGCTATCTCGTCCTTGCCGAATCAGGCGGCAACTCCCAGCTCGCCTGGCAGCAATATATCGAGGCAAAGGAGAAGATGTAGGGGATTTTGTTTAATGGATTAAATAAATATGGGCCAATTTTGTTTAATGGATTAAATAAAAATGGCAAAATATTTGCAAATTCATTAAATAATTAGTATCTTTGCACCCAGATTCACAATAAAACAAGTGTATGGATAAGCAATTACTAAAACAGATACTCCGTGATAACCAGCAGGAAGTGGAGCGATATGTTGTCGAACCTCGTCAAATAAGGTTGGATGATTTCCCGTGTCATGTATTGGTGGGTGTACGAAGGGCAGGTAAGTCATTTATGTTATATCATCGTATCCAGCAACTGCTTGCCGAAGGACGAAAATGGGATGAGATACTCTATATGAACTTTGAGGATGAACGTTTGGAGGATTTCAGTACGGAGGACTTCAATCGGTTGTTGGAGTGTCATCAGGAAATGTATGGAAAACGGCCTATGCTTTTCCTCGACGAAATACAGAATATAGAAGGATGGCATAAATTCGCCCGTAGGATGGCTGATAGCAAATACACTATTATTATAACGGGTTCCAATGCAAAGATGCTCTCCGGAGAGATTAATACTACATTGGGCGGTCGTTTTATGACTGCGGAGGTTTATCCGTATAGCTTTAAGGAGTTTCTGTCGGTACACAAGGTTCCTGTGAGTGATCACGACATTCTATCCACAGAAGAACGAGCAAAAGTGGTGCGCCTGTTTGATGAATACTTGCATTATGGAGGTCTTCCCGACACTGCTCTTTTGCCTGCTAAAAGAAATTATTTGAGCAGTGTTTATCAAAAAATCTATATGGGAGATATCATCGCTCGTAATAAGATAACGAATACTGCGGGTATTAGGGTACTGGTCAGGAAGATGGCAGAGAGTGTATGTCGCCCGATTTCCTACAATCGCATCAATAACCTGCTTTCGACCGTAGGCGGCAAACTAAGCTTGGCAACGACCATAAAGTATGTGGAATATTGTGAGGATGCCTGGCTGCTATTGCGGTTAAGAAATTATGCAACGACTCTTGCAGAGAAGGAGGGCAACTGCAAATACTACTTTATTGATAGTGGAATATTAGGTCTCTTCTTGATAGACAAGGATGCTATGTTGTTGGAGAATCTTGTCGCCATTCAATTGTTTCGCCTTTATGGTCATGACTCCGATAATGAACGCGTTTTCTTCTACAATGACAATTTTGAGGTAGATTTTTATATTCCAGAAGATGAACTCGCAATTCAAGTGTGTTATTCGCTTCGCGATGAGGAAACCCGCAAGCGGGAAGTGGATGCCCTGATGAAATTGCCAAAGTTCATGCCATGCCGCAGAAGATTGATTTTGACTTACGACGAGGAAAACACCATCCCCGATACCTATGGTATTGTCGAAGTCATACCTGCGTGGAAGTGGCTGTCAGTTTGAATGTCGAAGTCTTTTGTTTGAAATATCATATAAGATGTATTTAAATCAGTATGTTATTACGACAAGATTTGTAATATATGATAATTCGGAAATAATTCGAATTATACATGAAGAAAATGGAGACTGGCAGTTCCTTGGGCGTGAAGAGAATCTTGAAGAGTCTGACGCAGTGATCATATCATTAGGTGAAATGATGGATTTTGACAACACTCTTGGTATTGTAGAATCTTTGCCCGAGGGCAAGCAGGCTTTAAGAACGAATAAAATGTCACCATGGTATATATATGATATTGATAATATTAACGAATAATTAACAGCATATTATACAATCATTAACGTCTTATTGTGATATGTCCCCTAACGTTCGTTGGGGGACATCATTCTGTAGTACCATGTCCTTTAGCAACCGTTAGGGGACATGTTCCTATCTCCGCATATCCTTCAGCGAACGTTGGAGGATATGCTCCTACCTCCGCATATCCTCCAACGAACATTAGGGGACATGCCCCAGTCTTCGCATATCCTTCAACGAACGATAGAGGACATACCACTATCACCGCATATCCTCAAACGAACGTTAGGGGATATGCTGCCATCTTCACATATCCTCCAATGAACGTTAGGGGACATGCTGACATCGAAGCATGTCCTTTAGCGAACGTTAGAGGACATCCCCCTATCACCGCATATCCTCCAACGAGCGTTACCGGACATGCAACAATCGCGGTATATCCTCCACGGTGCCTTGTGGGACATGCTGCGATTGGAAATAGGGTTTTGCTTTTTCGGATTAGAGTAAACCACTATTCGGAAAACAGGTTGCCATTACAGATCCATCATCCTTTTGGTGATAAAGTACTCTGTCGCTCGTCAGAGTACTCGATTCTGTCGCATCAAGCATTCTGTCGGCCGTGAGGATGCTCTCTTCAATCGCGAAAGTACTCTGTCGCCCGTCAGAGTACTCAATCTTTCAGAAGCAAGCATTATGTCGGCCGTCACGATGCTCTATTCCCCCGAAGTATGACCAATCTTGGCCAAGAATGGTCATACTCCGATCGGAGGAAATACTCTGTCGCCCGTCAAAGTACTCAATCCTGCAGAAACGAGCATCCTATTGGCCGTCACGATGCTTCTTCCAGCTGCGGAAGTACTCTGACGGCCGTTACGATGCTTCCTCCGTCTGCGCAAATACTCTGTCGCGCGTCAGAGTACTCAATCTTCTAGCATCAAGCATCCTGTCGCCCGTCTCGATGCTTCCTCCATTAGCGCAGGCATTTTACGTATAAAAAGCAAACCGTCCAAAAAGGGCGGTTTGCATATAGAAGTGATTGCAAAGTTTACGAATTCGACTACATTGTAGCAGTAAGGAAGGTGGCGTTGCCGAAGATGTAGAGCGTGTTTTCGGAGGCGGGCACGAGCAAGGTCTCGCCCTGGCGCACCTTGACGCCGTTGATGTTGGCTTCACCCCACAGGCAGACCACTACGACGAACGAATCGCAATGGAAGTCGATCTGCTGCGCCACCTGCACGACTACGCGATGCACGATGAAGTAGGGGCAGTTGATGAGTTGCGTGATGGGACGGGTGCTGTCGTAGGATGTCCTGTACTCGGGCCACACCTGGTAGTCGATGGCATCTTTGGCCTGCTCGATATGGAGCTCGCGTGGCTTGCCATGGGCATCCTTGCGTCCGAAGTCATATACGCGATAGGTGATGTCGCTGGTCTGCTGGATTTCGGCGAGGAAGCATCCGGCACCGATGGCATGCAGACGTCCGGCAGGGAGGAAGAACAGGTCGCCCTGATGTGCCTCGTGGGTGGCTATGACGTTGGCCATGGGATTCTCGCCCTCGCGTGAGTCGGTGGTCACCATCTGTTCGTAGTCCTCGGGCGTGATGCTCTTCTTGAGGCCTGCGTAAATCTTGGCGCCTACGTCGCTCTTGATGATGTACCACATCTCGGTCTTGCCTGCACAGCCGTGGCGCTCCTGGGCGAGCTTGTCGTCGGGATGCACCTGTACGCTCAGATCCTGGCGCGAGTCGATGAACTTGACGAGCAGGGGGAACTTGTTGCCGAAGCGCTTATAGACCTTGTTGCCCACGAGCAGCCCCTTGTACTTGTCGATGAGCTGCGTGAGTGTGAGTCCCACATCGACGTCGTCGATAAGGCCACGTTCGATGGCTACGCTGTCCTGACCGGGCACGCCACTGATCTCCCAGCTTTCGCCGATGTTGGGCTGCGCGGTGTAAATGCCCTTGAATGGGGCGATCTGATATCCTCCCCAGATGGTGGACTTCAGGATGGGTTCAAACTTGTATGGTTTCATTGCAGTAGTAATTAACGCCGCAAAGATAATCAAATTCGCGTTTACCACCAAATCCAAACGGGAAAAAATGACAAATCATTTCATTTTTTCTTCTCAAGACGGGTGGAAACAAACCATTGCCAACTTCTGTTACGGCTTCTTGAAGTAGTCGTTGTACATCTTGATGCCAAAGATGATGACGCTACATACGAATGTGATGAGGTTGGTGAGCGTGATGTAATAATTTGCGCTGATAAGACCTTGTGACAGAAAGCCGAAGGAGCCTACGGCCATCATGATGAAGCCCGGCAGTGAGATGCCGTCGGTGTTGCGGGTGCGAATGGTTTGGATGGCCTGGGGGAGATAACCCAGCACAAGCCCGATGCTGCCAACAAGGCCGCAGATATCAAATAGTGATTCCATAGTCTGATTTATTAATAATGGGCCGCAAAGATGCGAATAAAGGGGGATCATAAAGGGAAGTTTAAACAAAAAAAATCCTACGCAGAGTAAATTCCACATAGGATTTTAGTGGAGCTGGAGGGGTTCGAACCCTCGTCCAAACAGGGGGTATCGGCGCTTTCTACATGCTTATTCCAGCCTGGATTGTCGGGTGTCGCCAAGACCTGGACCACCAAGCGGCACCTTAGCCTCTAAAGATTTCGCCAGAGCCGCGAGGCAGACCCTGACTAGTCCCGATTTACCTGCATCACCGGTTCCTCAGTCTCGGAACGAGGACCTTGGGGTGATGTCTTGTCAGCCGACCTTGTCAGCCGATTAAGCTTCAATCTACTATACTTCGATTAAGCAGCAAGAGCGTAGTTATTCTCGCCAATTATATTTTGCCATCGTGGATTATAGTGATAGGTGACATCTCACTGCATGCTTACACAGAGGCCCATCCCGCTGTCAAAGCCAGTCAGCCCCAGTTTTGAGGGTGCAAAGATAAGACCTTTTTTCAAAAAATGCAAATTGTAGGTTGATAATTTTAAAAAAATGTTGAAGAAAAAGTAACTTTCGGTGAAAATATTGCCGATTTTGGGTGTAAAATTAGGATAATTGGAGAAAAATCACTACCTTTGCGGCGCAAAATTTTCGAATTATAGGATCTTTAATTGAAATGAATAATAGAGTAGTTATAACAGGCATGGGAATTTGGTCCTGCCTTGGCTATGATCTTGACACAGTACGCGAAGCGCTCTACAACGGCAAATCAGGTATTGTTTTCGACCAGACTCGCAAGGATATGGGATTCCGTTCGGCTTTGACTTCTTATGTTGAGAAGCCCGATCTGAAGAAGCTCATTCCCCGCAATCAACGACAGTTTATGCCCGAGGAGGCACAGTACGCCTATTGCTCGACGCTCCAGGCTCTGGAGCAGGCGGGCATCACCCAGGAGTTCCTCGACCAGCACGAGGTGGGCATTCTCTTTGGCAACGACTCCGTGGCTCAGGCCACCTACAAGGCTGTGAGCAAGATTTACGAATACAAGGATACAGCAGCATGCGGCTCGGGTTCGATCTTCCAGTCGATGAACTCGACAGTGACAATGAACCTTGCCACTTTGTTCCACCTGCGCGGCATCAACCTGACTACATCGGGTGCCTGCGCTTCGGGCAGCCACGCCCTGGGTCTTGCCTACCTGCTCATCAAGGATGGTCTGCAGGACTGCATCATCGCCGGTGGCGCACAGGAGGTGAATCCCGAATCGGTGGGTTCGTTCGACGGCATCCAGGCTTTCTCGACCCGTGAGGATGAGCCTACGAAGGCCAGCCGCCCATTTGACAAGAACCGCGACGGACTAGTGCCTGGTGGTGGCGCTGCCACGCTGATAGTCGAGAGCCTTGAGCATGCCTTGGCACGCGGTGCACAGCCAATTGCCGAGATCATCGGCTGGGGCTTCAGTGGCAACGGCGACCACATCTCGACCCCCAACGTGGCTGGTCCACAGCGTTCGCTCGAACTGGCTTTGAAGAGCGCAGGCGTGGATGTGCACGAGATTGGTTATGTGAACGCACACGCCACTTCAACCCACGCTGGCGACGGACGCGAGGCTATGGCCATTGCAAATGTCTTCGGCGACTACAAGGTGCCCGTGACTTCAACCAAGGGACAGACCGGACATGAGATGTGGATGGCTGGCGCATCGGAGGCCATCTATTCGATCCTGATGATGAAGAACAACTTCATCGCTGGTTCGCTCAACTTCGAGGAGCCTGACGAGGAGACAGCTTGCATCAACGTGATCGCCAAGACACAGGAGGCTCACTTCGACATGTTCCTAAGCAACAGCTTCGGATTCGGTGGAACCAATTCAACCTTGATAATCAAGGATTACAAGGGTTGAGAAGGGATTCTAAGGGATAATTGGGGATTTTAAGGGATTTTTAGGGACGGATGTTTCTTGGGCCCCGAATCTATAATCCTGATGCTCTTTTTCCTAAAGCCCTATTCTTAAAGACAAAGTGAATTATTAACAAAGAAATTAGAAATTTTAAAAGTATAGAAAAGTATGACACGTGAAGAAATTATCGATCAGGTAAAGGAAGTCCTCGCTGAGGAATTTGAGGTAGAACAGGACGTCATGACCGACGAGGCTAACATCAAGGATACCCTTGAGCTCGACAGCCTTTCGCTCGTTGACCTCGTTGCAGTAATTGAGCACACCTTCAAGGTGAAGATCCCTGCTGCTGACCTTCCAACCGTCAAGACTTTCGCTCAGCTCTACGACTACATCGAGAGCCACCTCTAATTGAGGATATTCGTACGAAATCAGCGCCCTGCGGACCCTTCAATGGTGCGCGGGGCGTTTTTTACTCCTCTCTTTTACCCTTAAAGATTATGCTGTATCAAGGAGAAGATATCAAGAAACTCATTCCACAACGCGACCCCATCATGATGGTCGATGCGCTGGTGAGTGCCGAAGGTGATGTCTGCAAGACCGAACTTGGTGTGCGCGAAAGCAACTTCTTCATCGAGGACGACCAACTGATGTCGGAGCCCGGTCTCATCGAGCACATCGCTCAGTCGGCGAGTGCCTTTGCAGGCTATCGGTGCGTGGTGAAGGGCGAACCTGCACCCGTGGGATATATTGGCGAGGTCAAGAAGTTCCACTGCTATCGCCGTCCTGCCATCGGTGACTTGCTCAGCACCACCATCACTATGGGTGCCGAAGTCAATGGCATCACCATCATCACGGGCGAAACGACCGTGAATGGGGAAGTGGTGGCCGACACACAGATGAAGATCTTTACGGCCGACGAATAAGGCAAAACGAACGCATAACATCGAAAACTATGCTACTCAAGGATAAATTTTACAGGGTACAGCAGGAAAATATCCTGAATCCCCTACATGGCGTCTATCTGATTGCTTTGCTTCCCGATGCCGACGTCTATCGCGGTCATTTCCCCCACAAGGCGGTGTGCCCGGGCGTGTGCAACATCGAGACCATCCGCGAATGTGCCGAGATGCTCACGGGCAAGAAACTCTTCATGAAGACCATCAAGCAATGTCGCCTCACGGCAGTGGCTACTCCGCGGGTGTGCCCCTTGCTCGACGTCGATGTGATGCTGACACCCAACCAGGACAGTTCGGCTTACATCATCCAGGCACGCATCGCCGATGCCGAGACTACTTATATGGAACTCAAGGGAGAGTTCTCAATTAACAATTAATTGTGGGTCCGAACAGAAAATGACAAACTTTTTCATTAGAATATATCATTTCTTCGACAACCACAGGGTGGTGTGGATTGCCCTGATGGCTGTGCTGCTGGGTTTCTTCGGCTACTATTCGACCAAGATCTACCTGGAGGAAGACATTGCACGCCTGCTGCCATCGTCGAGGAACGAGGACGGAAGCATCAAACTCGCCTTCTCGAGCCTGAGGATCAAGGACAAGACGTTCATCATCTTCCACGATCGTGAGGGCATCGGCGTGGATTCGCTCAGCAACGTGGTGGATGCCTTCTGCGACTCGATACAGGCTCGTGACAATCAGCGCCCCGAGAACATGCGCACCATAGGCAACCTCTTCAGCCAGGTACACACCGACGATATCATGTTCGAGGGCATCGACTACATGATGGAGCATCTGCCCAACTACATCGACACTTCGGCCTACGCAGGCTTCGACACCCTGCAGACCGAGGCACACATCCTGAAGCAACTGCAGGAGAACAAGGCGCAGGCCACTTCGCTCATCGGCGAAGCCTTCCCCGAACTGCTGCAGATCGACCCCATCGGCATGCGATATGTGCTGATGGACAAGATGAAGGGACTGATGAATGCGGGTGGAAGTTACTCGATTGTCAACCAGCACCTCTTTGTGCCCGATTCGACCGTGGCTGCCGTGGTCATCACACCGAGATTTGCCAGCACCGACTCGGGCAACGGTGCCATCCTCTTCCAGTGGATGAACGAATATATCGAGCAATTCGAGACCATCGCCCCAGGCGTAAAGATCGGTTATCACGGTTCGCCTGCCAATGGTGCCTATAACTCGTGGACACTGAAGAAGGACATCAAGAACAACATCATGTGGTCGCTGATCATCGTGCTGCTCGTCATCTTCCTGTGCTTCCGCAACTGGAACACCATCCCGCTGCTGTTGCTGCCCGTCTTCTTCGGCACCGTGTTCGGCCTGGCGATGATGTACTTCATCAAGGGACAGTTCTCACTGCTCGCTTTGGGCATCGGCGCCATCGTGCTGGGCGTGGCCTTGAGTTACGTGCTGCACGTCATCACCCACTACAAGTACGTGGGTGACCCTGTACAGGTGCTCAAGGACCAGGTGAAGCCCGTGCTGATGGGTTGCATCACCACCATCGGTTCGTTCCTGGGTCTGATCTTCATCCAGACGGACCTCCTGCAGGACTTCGGCCTGTTTGCCACCTTTGCCATCGTGGGCACCACGGTGTTCTCGCTGGCCTTCCTGCCACCTTTCTTCAACGAAAGGAAGAACAAACTGAACCGCCATGCGTTCAAGATCATCGACCGCATCAATGCCTATCCCATCGATCGCAACAAGCCCCTTTTGGTAATCATCGCTGTGCTGACAGTCGTTTGCGTGGGCTACTACCTCGTTGGAGGCACGAACTTCGATGCCGACATGCGCAACCTGGGTTATTGGCCCAAGAACCTGGCCGAGACCGAGGCACTGGTGCGTGAGAAGACCGATTCGGGCGACCGTCATCAGTACTTTGCTGCCAGCGGTGCAACGATGGAGGAGGCCATCGAGAACTTCTCGCTCATGGCCGAAAAACTCGATTCGCTGCAGGAGGAGGGCCTTGTGACCAAATATACCCACACGTCGGAACTCTTCATCCCCAAGCGTGTGCAGCAGGAACGCATCGATGCCTGGCACAACTATTGGACTGAGGAGCGCCTTGCCAACGTGCGTGCATTAATCAATAAATGTGCTCCCAAGGCCGGTGTCAATGCTGCAGCCTTCGAACCCTTCTTCGTGGCTGCTACACGCGACTACGAACCTGATGCCCTCTATGAGCAGGAGTTTATCCCCGAGGGATATCGCACCACTTTGATGGAGCAGACCTACGACGGGTCGTACCTCTGTTTCTCGACCGTCTATTGCGAGAACGACTCGGTGCGTAGCGACTCGACCGACTATCACCGCATCTGCGATGCTGTAGCCAACGAGCCCAACCTGATGGTGCTCGACACCTACTATTATGCACAGGACACCCTGCGCCAGCTGGGACAGGACTTCAACGTGCTGCAGTGGGTTTCGATGGCATTCGTGCTCCTGGTGCTGCTGATTTCGTTCCGCTTCAATCTGAAGAACTCGCTGCTCTGCTTCCTTCCCATCGTCATCTCGTGGATCATCGTGCTTGGTGCGATGAACATCTTCGGCATAAGGTTCAACCTGATCAACATAATTATCTCGACGTTCATCTTCGGCATCGGTGTCGATTATTCAATCTTCGTGATGAACGGACTGATTGGGAAGGGAGGAGCCGACACTCGTCATAACAAACTGCTCGCCTATCACAAGACGGCCATCCTCTTCTCGGCCCTGGCGCTGATCGTGACTGTAGGTTCGATGAACTTTGCTGTGCATCCAGCCATCAAGTCGGTAGGCTTTGCCACGCTTGTCGGCATGATCGCTGCTGTGCTCTTCGCTTATGTGGTCGAGCCGTTCCTGTATCGGCTGCTTTCGAAGAAAGGGGAGAAGGATTAAGAGGCAGCCAAGGATGGCTGCTGACAAAAACGGGATAAAGAAAGAATATGGATATGAAATATGATGTTGTCATAGTTGGGTCGGGCTTGGGAGGACTGGAGTGCGGCTTCATTCTGGCCAAGCGCGGCATGAAGGTCGTGATACTGGAACGCCAGCATCAGCCGGGTGGCTGCATGCAGAGCTTCATGCGTCATGGCGAACTGCTCGACACGGGTATGCACTACGTGGGCGGCATTGGCGAGGGCGGTTGCCTCTATGCACCGTTCAAGTATATGGGACTGATGGACCTGCCCTGGCAGCACCTCGACCCGACAGGTTTCGACCGTGTGACCATCGGAGACCGGACGTTCCGTTATGCCGAAGGACACGAGGCCTTTATCGAGACATTGGCAAAGGACTTCCCGAAGGAGCGCGAAGGTCTGGAGAAGTACTGCAAAGTGATGTGCGAGGTGTGCGACCACCTCTACGATGCCATCCTGCCGCGTGATGAAGTGGACTTCTTCACCCAGTCGCTCTTTGCTTCGAGCACCTACGACTTCCTGCACGAGACGTTCCACGACGAGCTGCTGATCAATGTGCTGAGTGGTTCGTCGCTCAAGATGGAACTCGCCAAGGACACTTTGCCCCTCTACAATTTTGCCCAAGGCAACAATTCGTTCATCCAGGGCTCGTATCGCCTGCGTGGCGATGGAAACCTCATCGTGGACCGACTGATGGAGCAGATCAAGACGATGGGTGGCGAGATAATCTGCGATGCCGAGGTCGAGGAACTCATCGAAAAGAATGGCCAACTGGTGGCTGCTCGCTGCAAGAATGGCGAGATCTACGAAGGCAGCTACTTCATCAGCAATGCGCATCCTGCCGTCACCGTCGATATGGTGAAGGAATCGACTAAGATGAAGAAGGTCTATAAGAACCGCATTCGCAGGCTCGAGAACACCTATGGTATGTTCACCACTTCGCTCATCATCAAGCCCGGTACGCTGAAGTACTTCAACTGGAACCAGTACATCTATCAGAAGCCCAACGTGTGGACCTACTTCAACGAGGATGGATCCGTACAGGGCTGTCTGATCTCGTGCCGTTGTCCCGTCGAGGGCGACGATGCGCGCATCCTCGACATCCTCACCCCATTGCCGTGGGAGAAGATTTCACAGTGGGCTGACACGACCGTCGGACATCGCGGCGAGGAATACAAGGCGATGAAGGAACGCCTCTACAACGAGTGTGTGGCCCTTGCCGAGCGCTTCATCCCTGACCTGCACAACAAGGTGGAGGCACATTACACCTCGACGCCTTTGACCTACCGCGACTATACGCTCACTCCCAATGGTTCGTGCTATGGCGTGCGCAAGGATTATCACAATCCGATGATGACCTTGCTTTCGGCCAAGACGCCTATTCCCAATCTCTTCCTCACGGGTCAGAGTCTGACCTTGCACGGTTTGCTTGGCGTGACGATGACATCGCTGTTTACTGTTTCGGAACTGATTGGTAAGCAGGCGGCTTGGGAGATCACGCAGACGAGGTGAGACCCCCTCTATCCCCCTGCTTAGGGGGAGGACCTGCTGGACGAGAGGGGTTAAGAAGCAGCCAAAGACGGCTGCTGACGGAAACGGGAGGGTTAAACCTTCGGAGGTTTCTTTGGTCAAAGAAATGGTGACAGCTGAATATTGGTATTTGTAAATTATTAATAGTTAATTATGAAATATGCTTTAGTAACAGGAGGTAGCCGCGGCATTGGCCGTGCAGTGAGTGTCAAGTTGGCACAACTGGGCTACCATATTATTATTAATTATGTGAGCCGCACAGATGCTGCAGAAGAGACACTACGCCTGGTGCGTGAGGCTGGCAGCGATGGCGAGATGCTGCAGTTCAACGTAGGCGATGCTGAGCAAGTCAAGACGGCTCTCGAAGCCTGGCAGAATGCTCACGAGGATGAGTACATCGAGGTAGTTGTCAACAATGCAGGCATTCGTCGCGACAACCTGATGGCCCTCATGCCAGCCGAAGATTGGTACAGTGTCATCAACGTAACACTCGGCGGTTTCTACAACGTCACGGCTCCACTTATCCCACAGATGCAGTTCCACAAGTTCGGACGCATCATCAATATGGCCAGCGTGAGCGGCATCATGGGCATGCAGGGACAGACCAACTACAGCGCAGCCAAGGGTGGCCTTGTAGCAGCCACCAAGGCACTCGCCAAGGAAGTTGCCCGCAAGAACATCACCGTCAATGCCGTTGCTCCAGGCTTCATCAAGACCGATATGGTGGAAGGCCTCGACGAGGCAGCTCTCAAGAAGACTATCCCCGCCAATCGTTTCGGTCAGCCCGAAGAGGTGGCAGAACTCGTTGCCTTCCTGGCTTCGCCCCAGGCTGGATATATTACTGGTAACGTCATCAGCATTAATGGTGGACTTTATACTTAAAAAATAAGAAATAAAATGAAAAGAATCATCCGCATAGTTGCAGTGGCCCTTGTGGCTTCGATAGCAGCCCTTACGACATCGGTTTCGACTGTCCAGGCACAGGACCAGGACGTAATGAAGCAGGCCATGGAGGGCTACAAGAAAATCAATTCGATGACAGCCTCGGTCAAGAAGACCACCCACAACACGATGCTTACCAAGGATCAGGTTACGACAGGCACGTTCTACTTCAAGAAGCCTGCCAAGATGTGTATTTCGACCAATGGCGGCAAGGACAAGCTCGTCACCGATGGCGAGAAGTTCACCATCGTACAGGATGGACAGGCATCGACCGCATCAGGCAGTGGAAGCTCTTCGCTCGGTCCCCTGGTAAATGCCATCAAGAATATCACCAGCGGCAACGAGGATACCGACCTCAGCGATGTGGCTGACATCGATATGGAGCGCGATGCCAACAGCATGACAATGACCATCACGCCCATCACAAGCAATGCAGCCGAGCGTCGCAAACTTGTCTATCAGTCGTTCGTCATCGTCATCGATACCAAAGCAGGCGAATTGCGCAGCGTGCGCCTCAATGGCAAGTCGGGTAACTACGATCTGTATGAGTTCTCGAACTACAAGATGGATGCTGCTGTAGCGGACTCGGTGTTTGAGGTGAAATGAAACTGGAAGACGTTATAAAGATTCCTGTCAAGTTCAGCGAGATCGACTCGATGGGACGTGCATGGCATGGCTCCTACATCAAGTATATGGAGGATGGACGTGAGGCATTTGGTCGTCACTTCCCCGGCATCGGTTATGCCGATATGGTGAAGGCTGGCATTCTGGCGCCCATCGTCGATGTGCACGTCAAGTATTATGGCCCCTTGGAACTTGACGATGTGGCTGTGATACGCACCACCTACGTTCCGAAGTTGGGCGCACGTCTCGACTTTCGCTACGAGATTCGTCGTGAACGCGACGATGCCCTTTGCTGCAGGGCTACCACCATCCAACTCTTCATCGACCAGAAGCAGCAACTTATGCTCGATGAACCCCAGTACTACATCGACTGGAAGCAACGCAATGGCGTTGTGATTGATTAGGAATCGACTCCAATTTTTTGTACGATGGACTATATTGCACATTATAACAGTCCCCTTGGAAACATTACGATGGCTTCCGAGGGGACTGCGCTTGTTGGACTTTGGTTCGATGGGCAGAAGTACTTTGCTGATACCCTTCTTTGCCCTGAGTATGAGGAACGCCCCGAACTGCCCATCTTTGAGCAGACACGACATTGGCTCGATACCTATTTCACGGGTAAGGATCCTGGCTTCACGCCACCAATAGTGATGCGTGCGAGCAGTGACTTCCGACGGTTGGTGTGGGAACAATTGCTGACCATTCCTTTTGGACACACGTTGACCTACGGCGACATTGCACGACGCATCGCAGCAGAACGCGGACTTACGTCGATGTCGGCACAGGCGGTGGGTGGAGCTGTCGGACACAACCCTGTTTCGATCATCGTTCCCTGCCATCGTGTGGTGGGCACAAATGGCTCGTTCACGGGGTATGCGGGCGGCATCGAGCGCAAGGTATTTCTTCTACAAAATGAAGGGGTAATTCCGAAATAAGCCGAAAATACGAAAAAGCACGAAAAATGATTCAAGATCTTTTCGTGCTTTTTTTTTGATGTAGAATATTTAATTTTTCGGATATTTAGCCTTTTTCGTAGTTTTCGGAATATCCAGGAAGAGTTTTACAGCTTCATCACGCGCTTCATCTCCAGATTCTCGTAGCCCTCTGGGCAATGGGTGGAGAGATAGACCGTAGGATTCTGCTGGATGAATTCACGTACACGGTCGAGGGTAACGCGTGCTGCATCCTTGTCTTCGAAGACGATGCTCAGCTTGTTAGCCTTTAGGGCAGCGTCGCAGTAGGTTACATCGCCATGGAACATGTAGAAGAGCCCGTCGCATTCCAGAATGATGATGCTGTTGCCCTTGGTGTGTCCCTTGGCTTCGATGAACCAGAGGCCGTCGATGACCTTCTCGGCACGTGGGAAGTTCTTGAACGAGTCCTTGTAAGCAGCACGTACGATGTTGCCGCCTTCGGGTAACTTCATTGCATCAGCATCTTCGGGCGAGATATATACCTTGGCATTGGGGAAGAGTGAGATGGCATCGGTGTGGTCGGCATGCTTGTGAGTGATGAGGATTCGGGTCACTTGCTCAGGTTTATAGCCTAAAGCCTCGAAGGCGGTCATAAAGTCGGCTATGTACTCACCCATATAGAGTGGTGCACCCAGTTTCTTGGGAGGTGCGGGGAAGCCGGCCTTGAAGCCAGTATCAACGAGAATTACCTCTTCACCCGTGTCGATGAGGAAGTTCTGCAGACTGCTGCGATAGATGATTTGTTCGTCGAAGGCCTCCTTGCCATCTTCACCTCCAAAGGCAAACGGCTGATTCATGAATCCGCCGTCGAACATACGGATAGCTTTGATCTCCATAGCTTGCGGTTATTTAGCGGGTTCCCATTTGCAACGTACGGGCGATACGATGGCACCCTCCTTCTTCAGTTCGGCAAAAGCCTTGTCCACTTCCTTGCGGTCGGCACCCAGTGCCTTGGTCACATCACCTGCCGAGACGGGTTTGCCAGCCTCGCGCATTGCTTGTAGTACTTTTTCTTTCATAGTGATTGTTTTTTTATGGATTAAGAGATTATGTGTGGTTCACGTTGCAAAGGTAATAACTATTCTTTGTTTATCCAAATTTTCAGGTGCATTTTTTGTAGATGTTATTCAGAAATAAGTAAAAAAGATGGAAATATGAACAAAATCAGCGGGTCGTCGAACATTCGATGACCCGCTGATAGTATATATCGGTCGTTGAATTAGAAACTCAGATAGAGTCCGACGGTAGCGTAGATGGGGTAGAGTGTCTGCTCCACGGTCTTGAAGTCCTTGTCGAAGATACCGGTCAGCCCCCAGTTTATATCGGTCATGATGCCGACGTGCTCAGCAAGGCGCCAGTCGAAGCCCATGGCGACACCGAATTGACGATCCAGCATCTCGTCACTGAAGTCGTAGGTAGCCCATTCGCCTTCCTTGGCACCCATGTCGACGCGTTGGCCGGTGGGATCGCCTTGACGCAGGTAACCGTCGGAGGCAATGCCGCTGAAGTCCTTGTCCAACAGGAATGAAATGTACGGGCCGACCTTCCAGGTCACCCTATTTCCCAGACGGCATGTAAGCATAACAGGGACGGTCAGCATCTTCTGCGTCACTTCCTGCTTGACGTGACCTGTGAAGAGACCTTCGATACGGCTGTCGCCTTTCACTACCTCCATGCGATAGCCCTTGGTGGTCACCTCTGCGTCCATTGCCTTGTTCTCGTAGTGCAAACCAGCCATTATTCCCCAACTGCCTATTAAAGACAGTTTCAGGTCGGCTCCAGCCATTATCGAAGCTGTGGGTCGGAAGGCATCGATGCTGCGAATAGTGGCGGGAATGCCTAGAGGGGCTGTGCCACCGATGCTATAGCCTGCACGTGCTATCACTTCAACCTTCTTCTTGTTGTTGGGTTCGGCACCAAAGGCATTGCTTGCAAGTAATAAACTGCATGCCAAACAGATGATGATATTCTTTTTCATGATTCGTGTCAATCGTTATCAATATTTTCAAATGTCATTTCCACTTCATCGATAAGAAGTTCGCTTCCAATGGCACCTTCGAACGAAGCACCATCCTTACTCGACGAGAAGACGAGTGTTATGCTATAACCCTGTGCGGCAAGTATCTCATTCTCGGCATCATTGCCTTCGAAGAACATTTCGAAGCGAGTCCACTCGCTAGTAGGAGGTAGGGTAGCCACTTCGGCCTTTTTTACGATAAACGGGCTGGAGAGCACGTCGTCGCCATAGAGCAATACGTCGTTACCTTCATTGTCCTTATTGCGATAGAAGACGGCATAGATGCTCGCTTCGTCGGTGCGATTGGGGTACTTGTTCATTTCCATATCGGTGAAGACGGGGCCTGGTGTGTATTTGTAGTAACCAGTCACACGAATGGGTACACGGTCGATGGGGCGACCGAACTCAGTAGCCTTGAGAGGTTCGAACAATACTTTCTCGGGGACAAATCGGCCGATGAAGAGGTTGCCGGCAGCGATGGGTTTGTGGAATGCCTCGCCAAGTGGACCTGCACTCTGCGTGTTGAGGCAGACGCCACGGCCTGCATAACCATTGGGTGTGGAGTAAGTGGGCTGTTCTTCGGCCTTGGAATTCGTCTTGATAAGGACGGCACCCGGGTTGCCTGATGCCCAGATGTTGTGGTGAGTGCCCGACTGATCGACTTCGTAGAACTCGTGGTAATAGTTGGAACCCGACTGGATGGACTCGTAGTTTTCGAAACTGAACTTGTAGGTGGGCATGGTAGCCTCCTTGAAAGTCACTTTGTACTCGCGTTTCCATTCGCCATCCTCCGAGGTAACAACATAAGTCACGGGGCCGTTGGTGAAGTCCTGTTCCGAGCCGCTGGCAGGTTGGATGGTAGCACCTTCCGTGATGGTGAAGTTGACGGGCAATCTCTTGGGAAGAGAGATGAGAGAGCGTACCGAGAAGACGATCTCTTTCTCGGCAGTTGAGATGTTGTAATGATGCATCTGTGACGGATGGTAGAAATTGGTGGCATATTGTTCGCCTTCCACCCAAGCGCTTACGATGTCACATTCGGTGTTTGGAAGTTCATCTTTGATGCACGAAGAGAGCACAAAGGCAAACATCAAAGGGATAGATAGATATTTTCTCATAAAAATAGTTTTGAATGTATATTTGGATGCAAAGATACAAGTTTTCTTCAATCCTTATTCATTTGGGGGCACAAAAATGACGTTTACGCCTTATTTCTTTGCAATATCCTGATATTTAGATTCTCTATTATACAATTTCCTTAGAACCCACTCCAGAACTTGCGCCAATATTGGCGATAGAGTTCGTCCCAACGTAGGACGGTGGCTCCAACGAAGTCGGCGGTGTAGCCATTGAGGAAGTCCGTGGCATATACCTCACCTTGATTTTCATTGGAGTCATTGGGGGCGTTGTCGGCTGTGGTGGAAGAACGAAGTATGCTTATGTATTCTTGTTCGACAAAGGGAAGCTCACGTTCGGCCTTGTCGAGGAAATAGCGTTGAGCTGACTCGATATCCTTGCGACATTCGCCCCAGCGCACAGTAGCAAGTTTGTTGGCTTGACGATAGTGCCAGACGAGCGCATCGTCACGATAACGATGCTGACCGCATACTTCCAGCATCTTGGGCAGCTCAGTGGAACCACAGAAAATGGGGAAGCGTGGCGATTGGCCGGGATTGTCGAGTGACATCCAGCACACGCCACCTATAGCATCGGGAAGCCAGCCTCGCAGTTGGATGACGGTGGAGTAGGCACATTGGGGCACGGCAACGGTGCGCACCCAGTGCCAATCTTTGTCCCCCGTAAGGGCATAGAGCGTATTGATGAGGCGGCTGTTCATCCAAGGGTTGGCAATGGACGAGATGATGCTGTCTTCGCTTGCCCAGGGCTTCTTGCCTGCCAGATCACGGCTGGCTTTGGGGATGCGCATCTTTTGCGTGAGGTCGAGTTGCTTGTCGCCTTCGTACCACGTGCCGAGCAGGCTGATAACCTTTTGGTAGGAGACGAGCGAGTCGGGACGAATGCTGACGGGCAGTTCGTCCATCGTGTCGTTGAGCCCCAAAGAAGGAGCCAACTGCTGCATGATGTAGAGTTCGCGCGTGGAATAGTTCTTCTCTTCATCGAAATAGTTGACACCACTGTAGGCACGCCAGAAAGAGAACTCCGATGTGCCATCCCAGAATCCGAGTTTGCGAGCCACGTCGAAAACGTTCTGCGAAGCCATCTGGGTGTCGGAAACGAGTGGAGCATAGGAAGGTTTCTTGCCCTTCTTAACCTTGATGGGTTTGGCTGGAGGAGTAAGCGTGCTGAGTGAACCGATGCGACTGATGTTGGCTGAAACGCAAACCTCATCATCGGGGACTCGCTGAGCTGCCCATACGCCTCCCACTTGGTCGGGACCTTCGCCAAGCGCTTCGAAGATCCAAGCCTCCTCAGTGTCGGCAATCGTCAGACATTCACCCGAATCGCCGTATCCGTACTCGTGGATGAGCTGGCCCATAAGCAGAATCGCCTCGCGCGCCTTGGTGCAACGTTGCAGTGCCACACGACAGAGTTCCTCGATCATGAACATACCTTCCTTGTTTTCGAGCGTGTCGCGACCAGTGAACGTGGTCTCGCCGATACCAAGTTGATGTTGGTTGAGGCAGGGATAAGCCGTGTCGAGGTAACGATAGGTGTGGCCAGCAGGCTGGGGAATCTGTCCCTTGACCTTCACGCCATCCATCGAGCCAGGATATTCGGTATGCATCCGACCCTCGTAGATATCCATCACCGTGTCGCGCTCGATGTCGGCAGCAGGCACCCAGTGCATCCAGGTTCGATACCAGGAGTCGCAGTTGTGGCTGGTGATTACTGAGCCGTCGGTTGAAGCCTTGCGGCCCACGAGGATGCTGGTACAATTATCGCCTTGCATGGACTCCTGCAAGTCAAACGATTGTGCAGAAACACTAACGGCACAGAACAATGTCCATGCCGTCAGAGAGATAAATCTATTGAGATTTTTCATTTTTTTGTCGTTATAGCGTGATTGCGTTATAGCGTGATTTCGTGATTTCGGAATGTCGTTATTCCGGCATTTCGTTATACCGAAATGTCTTTAAATCCTTTTACTTATTTGCCACATTGCCACCCCAGGAGGTGATGTCGCAAAGTTCGATTTGGAAGAAGAGGTTGGAATAAGGATTGATGGACGAACCGCTACCTTGTTGCCCATAGGCCAAGTACCAGGGAATCATGCACACTACATGATCGCCGATATACATCTGCTGCAGGATGTCACCCCAGCCTGTAATCACACCATTTGGAGTGAAACCAGTATAGAACTTCACCTGGTAAGACTCGATGGTGTCGGCCTTCAAAGGACTCCTATCGGCACAGGCGAAGAACAAAGAGTCGAGGAGACCATTGGGATTGCGAAGATACTCCTTCGTCCAACCACCCTGATGACGCACTTTGGCATAGAGCGAATCGGTCTGATAGAGGGTGTAGTGGACGCTGAGAGTGCTGGTGGAGTAGGGTCGATAGTCCTTGCGTGGATTTAGATTGCGCAGGCTGTCGAGGTTGGCTCGATGTACAAAGTGATAGAAAGATGGATAGTACTGAGGCTCCTTGAGCGACTGCACGCGCTGATTGAAGTAGGTTAGGGCCGAGTCGGTACTCTGAGCTGACAAGAACAACTCAGTGACTGCGTTGTTCTCGTCGCGCCAGCCGTAGTACTCGGTGTAATCTACGCTGTCATCATCGTTGCAGGCCAGCATAAGGGGAGCTGCCAACAGGACAAGAAGGAAATAAAGAATCTTTTTCATCTTCATTTTTTATCACGAATTATCGAAATTGAGAACTGGTTTCGCTAATTCGGGATGAAACGTCATTAATCGTTCTCAATCTTGCGAAGCAGAGAAGAGATGTTCACCGAGTCGCCGATGATCTTGTGGAGGTCGGCGATGGCTACGCGCTCCTGCTCCATGGTGTCGCGGAAACGGAGGGTAACGGTGTTGTCCTCGAGGGTCTGGCCGTCAACGGTAACGCAATAGGGAGTACCGATGGCGTCCTGACGACGATAGCGCTTGCCGATGGAGTCCTTCACTTCGATCTGGCAAGTGTAGTCGTAACGAAGATCGCGGAGGATCTCTTCGGCCTTCTCCGGCAGACCATCCTTGTTGACGAGTGGGAGAATAGCCACCTTGACGGGAGCCAATGCGGGTGGCAAAGCGAGAACTACACGACGCTCGCCATTGACCTCCTCCTCCCTGTATGCACCAGCCATGATGCTGAGGAACATACGATCGACACCAATGGAAGTCTCGATAACGTAGGGAACGTAAGATTCACGAGTCTCGGGATCGAAGTATTCGATCGTCTTGCCGCTGTACTTGGCATGTTGGGAGAGGTCGAAGTTGGTGCGAGAGTGAATGCCCTCAACCTCCTTGAAACCAAATGGCATGTTGAACTCGATATCGGTGGCAGCGTTGGCATAGTGAGCCAACTTCTCGTGATCGTGATAGCGATACATGGCATCACCGAAACCAAGAGCCTTGTGCCAGGCAAGACGTGTCTTCTTCCACTTGGCAAACCAGTCAAGTTCAGTGCCAGGCTTGATGAAGAACTGCATCTCCATCTGCTCGAATTCGCGCATACGGAAGATGAACTGACGTGCCACGATCTCGTTACGGAAGGCCTTGCCAATCTGAGCGATGCCGAAAGGCAACTTCATGCGACCAGACTTCTGGACATTGAGATAGTTGACAAAGATGCCCTGAGCAGTCTCGGGACGGAGATAGATCTTCATAGCACCATCGGATGTAGAACCCATCTCGGTAGAGAACATGAGGTTGAACTGACGTACGTCGGTCCAGTTGCGGGTGCCGCTGATGGGGCAGACGATCTCCTCGTCGAGGATAATCTGCTTCAGTTCCTCAAGATCCATCTTGTTCATAGCGTCGCTGTAACGCTGGTGCAGTGCATCCCACTTGGCCTGATGTTCGAGCACGCGGCCATTGGTGGCACGGAACTGAGCCTCGTCGAAAGCCTCGCCGAAACGCTTGCGAGCCTTCTCGATCTCCTTGTTGATCTTATCTTCAATCTTGGCGAGTTGCTCCTCGATGAGCACATCGGCACGATAGCGCTTCTTGGAGTCGCGGTTGTCGATGAGCGGGTCGTTGAATGCATCCACGTGGCCCGAAGCCTTCCAGACTGTCGGGTGCATGAAGATAGCTGCATCGATACCCACGATGTTCTCGTGGAGCTTGGTCATTGCCTCCCACCAGTAGCGCTTGATATTGTTCTTGAGTTCAACACCGTTCTGACCGTAGTCATAGACTGCGCCCAGTCCGTCATAGATTTCACTCGAAGGGAAAACGAAGCCATACTCCTTGCAGTGGGACACCAGCTTCTTGAAAACATCTTCCTGATTTGCCATATCTTTTAATGAATTAATAATTAACAATTAACAAAATAACAATGATTGCTTATAGCAATTATTGCTAAAAACGGCGCAAAGTTACAAAAAAACTATGAAAGTTGAAAATATTTTGTCAAATATTTGCAGTTTTTGTCTTTTTTTACGCCAAAAATTAGGATATTTCAAAATGTATTTGTATATTTGCAGCAAAATCACACAATCTTAAACATACGCTATGAATCGTTATTTATCATTAGTGACACTGTTAGCCTTCGGCTTGACAGCCTGTCAATCGCAAAGCGACCAGAACTCGCTTGCCCCTTATGTTAGTCCCCAGTATGCTGCAGCTCCTTTTGACATGCCCGCAGTGGCCACGGTCAATATCCCCGCTTACAGCGTTCGCCTTAGCGACTTTGGCGCCAAGGGCGATGGCGGCACTCTCTGCACCGAAGCCTTTGCAACAGCCATGAAAGCCCTTGACGAGAAGGGCGGTGGCCACCTTATTGTTCCCAGTGGCATCTGGCTTACGGGGCCTATTCAGTTTGTTTCAAATGTTGATCTGCATGTTGAGCAAGGCGCACTTGTGCTCTTCACCACCGACTACGACGCATATCCTGAAGTGACTACAATCTACGAAGGCAATACTTCGACCCGCAAGATGGCTCCTCTCTATGCCTACGAGGTCAACAACATTGCAATCACTGGTTCAGGTTCTTTCGACGGACAAGGTCAGGCATGGCGTCCCAGTAAGAAGGGTAAGTTCACTTCCAGCCAGTGGAGCACGCTTACTTCGGGCAGTGGCATCGAGATGAACAGCGTCTGGTATCCAAATGCGAAGGAAGATGACTTGAAGGGTGTAGAAGACAAGCCCGATATGCGTCGTGTGACGAATCGTCCTGTGTTACTTGACTTTATCCGTTGCAATCGCGTGTTGCTCAAGGATGCCACTTTCTCGAATTCTCCAGCTTGGAACATCCATCCTTTGATGTGCGAAGACCTTGTCATCGACAATGTCACCATTCGTAACCCTTGGTTCGCACAGAATGGAGATGGCCTCGACCTCGAGTCCTGCAATCGTGTGTTGATCCTAAACTCCACCTTCGATGTGGGCGACGATGCCATTTGCATCAAATCGGGCAAGGACAAGGAAGGTCGTGATTGGAAACGTCCCTGCCAGAATGTCATCATCGATGGCTGCACCGTGCTGCATGGACATGGCGGCTTCGTGATTGGTTCGGAGATGAGTTCGGGTGCCAACAACATCTACGTACACAACTGCCTCTTCAATGGCACCGATACGGGTCTTCGTATGAAGTCGACACGTGGTCGTGGTGGTGTGATTGAGAACATCTACATCGACCAGATCAATATGGTAGCCATCTCGGGTGATGCCTTCACCTTCGACCTCTATTATGCCAACAAGCCTGTAGGTGGAAAGGCTGATAAGGACAGTTCGGCTGAAGATGCCGTGCCACCAGTAACTGAGGAGACTCCTTGCTTCCGCAACCTTTATATCTCGAATGTCATCTGCCAGGGTGCCAAGCGTGCCATCTGGTTCAATGGTCTGCCCGAAATGCCTCTCGAGAACCTCCAGATGCGCAATTCCCTCTTCGTCGCTGATAAGGGTTGCGAGATGCATTATGCCAAGGACATTACCTTCGAGAATGTCACCATCCAGAATTCAAAGGGTGAGCGTGTTGTCACGGCAGACGTTACCAACTTTGTAGAGAAGTAATCTCGCATTGTTCAAGATAGAATTAGGGCTGGCTCCATTTTTGGAACCAGCCCTTTTTCAGATGATTAAGTGTTTGTCATTTCAATAACCTGCCGCCATCAATCACTAACGAAGTGCCCGTGACCCATGCCGCTGCATCGGAAAGGAGATAGATAATAGCGTATGCCACTTCTTCGGGCTTTCCGTAGCGTTTTAGGGCATAAAGTTCTTTATCCTTGGCAATCAATTCGTCGGGTATTGCTCCTATGCCCAGCGTTGTTTCGATTGTGCCAGGAAGGACGGCATTGGCTCGTATGCCACGACCTCCTAATTCCACGGCACAAGTGCGCATATAGGAATCGATGGCTGCCTTGGATGAGGCGTAGATGCTGTTCGCGGGAGTACTCAATGTCGCAGAGATGGAGGAGGTGAACACAATGGAGCCGCATTTCGCTATCTTTCTCTTCTTCAGTAATCCTTTGGTCAAAAGGATAGGGGCAAAGACGTTGGTCTGATAGATCTTGTCAAGGTCTGCTTGTTCGATATAGTTGACGGTGACAAGGCTGTTCTGTCCAGCATTATTGACGAGACCATCAAGCGCAGGTGTTTCTGCTACAAGCCTGTCAATATCTTCCTGCTTACAGAGATCTGCCACTATCTGTACGTGGCCTTCACCTTCAAGTTGGCTATATGTTTCTGCAAGGCGGTCTTCATTACGTCCTGTAATGATAACACGAGCCCCAAGTTTGGAACATTCGATGGCCGTCGCCCGTCCGATACCAGACGATGCACCCGTCACCAGGATGGTTTTCCCTTCGAGCGAAAATGGATTGTAGGTATTCATATCTTTTTCTTTATACTTCTTTGAAATAAATGGTTTCAGGATGCCCTCCAAATATGAAATGGACGACATTGCAGAGTCATACTTCTTGATTGAACCCATCTACGCCGTTTACACGATACGTGCCTCCAAGTTGATCATGCCCTACCATTTCCAAAGAAGAATAACCGGCTTGGTCATCCAAAGAGATATCGAGGGTTACATAGAGACCGTCGGTTGTCAGGAAGTCAAGAAAGGTGTCGGCTCCATCGACCATTTCCAGGTCTTCTTGGAGGCCATCCCATTCCGGTAGAATCACAAACCATCTTCCATCTTCCCATTTTTCGAATGTTAGTTCCATAGTTTTTTGATTTTTAAGTAATAGTTTATTGTGTCGCTCCTTTCAAAGATGAATAGGAGCTGACATTAATATGTGTAAAAAAGACAAAAAGGTAAACTGCTAAATTATTTGCAAGAAAATCAACAACATACGGAGGCCATTTGAGTTGACCTCCGTATGTGTAATACGAATAAAAGAATTGACTGATGAAATCGGTTTACTTCTTGTTGATGTAATCGACGATCCACTGACCGACTTCCTTGGTGCCGTATTTTGCGCCACCTTCAACCTGGATTTCGGGAGTGCGGACGTTCTGTGCCAGCGATTCATCGACAGCCTCGCGGACGAGGGCACCTTCTGCCTTGAGTCCGAAGTATTCGAAGAGCATGGCTACTGAGAGAATCTGAGCCAAGGGGTTAGCGATGTTGAGACCCTTGCCCTGTGGCCAAGAACCGTGGATTGGCTCGAAGACGGGAGTGTGCTCGCCTGTGGATGCAGATGGGAGCAGACCCATCGAGCCGGTGATGCAACTACCTTCATCGGTCAAGATGTCGCCAAAAGTATTTTCGGTGACCATCACGTCGAAGAAACGTGGCTCCTGGATCATACGCATCGAAGCATTGTCCACGTACATGAAGTCGGTGGTAACATCGGGATACTGCTTCATGACTTCCTGAGCGACCTTGCGCCAGAGACGGGAAGAAGCCAGGACGTTGGCCTTATCGACCACAGTGACGTGGTTGCGACGCTGACGGGCATACTGATAAGCCACGTGCAGGATGCGTTCCACTTCGGGACGCGAATAGTAGTTGGTATCGAATGCGTCTTCTACACCTTTCTCGTTGATGGCAGGCTCCTTCTTTTGACCGAAGTACATGCCGCCGGTGAGCTCACGGATGCAGATGAAATCGGCACCCTTTACGACTTCGTCCTTCAAGGGAGACTTGTGCACGAGGCAGTCGAAAGTGGTGACAGGACGGATATTGGCAAAGAGACCGAGTTTCTTGCGCATGGCAAGCAGACCCTGCTCGGGACGAACCTTTGCATTCGGGTTGTTGTCATACTTGGGATCACCTACGCTGGCAAAAAGCACTGCGTCAGCCTCCATGCAGGTCTGGAAGGTCTCCTCAGGGAAGGGATCTCCCACCTTGTCGATGGCATCCGCTCCGCAGATGGCATATTTGTAACTCAGTTCATGACCGAACTTCTTGCAAATGGCCTCAGTCACGGCGAGACCTTGTTCCATAATCTCGGGGCCGATACCATCGCCCGGGAGGACTGCTAATTTGAGTTTCATTGTTATAGCTATTAAAGGGTAGTAAAAGAGTAGTAAAAGAGTAGTAAAAAGGACGTTTGTGTTATAGGAACAGCCAAACAATTGTTCATTGTTAGCTGATCATATTTTTCTCGTCCTCAAGCATGTTGAGCATCTTGATGGTCGCCTTAATGGCGGCTTCCGTCTGGTCGGCATCCAGGCCACGGGTGCGATAGACTTTCCCTTCGTACTGCCAGGTGATGGCAGTCTGGACAAGCGCGTCGGTGCGTCCTCCAGGAGGAATGGTTACCACGTAGTTGGTGAGCCAGGGGAAGGTGCGGTCCAGTTTGTTGCGATAGATGTGACGTACGGCACGTACAAATGCATCATACTGACCGTCGCCCGTAGCTGACTCCTCGTATTGCTGCCCGTTGATGTCAAGCTTTACGCAAGCCTGGGGATGCAGACCATAGGCGGTCGAAACCATATAAGAGACAAGTTTGATGCGTTCGGATGGCGCGTCGTGATGCAGGACATCTGAAATGATGTAAGGAAGGTCCTCGATGGTTACGTGTTCCTTCTTGTCGCCCATTTCATTGATTCGCTCAGTTACACGGCGCATGTCGTAGTCGTTCAAACTAATGCCCAACTGTCGCAGATTCTGCTCGATGTTGGCTTTGCCCGACATCTTGCCAAGGGCATATTCACGGCTGCGTCCGAAGCGCTCGGGTAGCAGCGGATTGACGTAGAGTTTGGCCTTCTTGTCGCCATCGGCATGAATGCCGGCTGTTTGCGTGAAGACATTTTCGCCTACGATGGGAGCATTGGGGGCAGTAGCAATGCCACTATAACTCTCCACCATACGACTCAGGCTATTGATGCTCTGCTCGATGACGTTCAATTCCGAACCCGGTACCATGTCTTTGATGACAGCCACCACGCTTGCGAGCGAAGCATTGCCTGCTCTTTCTCCAAGACCGTTGACAGTGGTGTGAACACCTTGCGCACCGGCTTTTACTGCTGCAAGCACATTAGCCACGGCCAGATCGTAGTCGTTGTGGGCGTGGAAGTCGAAATGGAGTTTCGGATATTTCGCTACCATCTGCTCGAAGAAGTGCTTCGTCTGGCTTGGCGAGAGGATGCCCAACGTGTCGGGTAGCATGAATCGCTGGATGGGGGCATCGCTCAACGCTTCCATCATATCCATGACATACTTGAAGGAATACTGCATGCCGTTTGACCAGTCCTCCAGATAGATGTTGACGCTCAATCCGGCTTCGACAGCCATATCGATATTACGGCGAATGTCGGCCCAGTGCTCTTCGGGCTGTTTGCCCAATTGGGCTGTGCAATGCTTTTCGGAGCCTTTTGCCAGCAGGTTGATGACCTTGCCTCCAGCCTTGCTGATCCATTCGATGGAAGCACCGTTGTCGCAGAAGCCAAGGACTTCTATCTTGTCGAGATGTCCGGCCTCCTTAGCCCATTCACATACTTTGCATACACATTGGAATTCGCCATCGCTGACGCGTGCAGAAGCAATTTCAATGCGATCAACGCGAACTTCTTCGAGTAATTTGCGCGCTATGGAGAGTTTTTCGGAGGCACTGAATGCTACCCCCGATGTTTGTTCTCCGTCGCGTAGGGTCGTATCGAGTATTTCGAATTTCATTACTTCTTGTTTTCGAAGGCTTCAATCTTGCCGGTCTGTGACAAGAGGTAATCGATATCGTCATAGCCGTTCATCAAGCAGTACTTCTTGTATCCGTTGATGTCGAACTTTTCGCAATGTCCTGTTGCCTCGTTTGTAACCGTCTGGTTCGGGAGATCCACGGTGACTATGGTGTTGGCGTCCTTGGCGATTGATGCAAACAGTTCCTGCTGGAAAGCCTCGCTGACGATAACGGGCAGAACAAAGCAGTTCAAGAGGTTGTTGCGATGGATATCGGCAAAACTGCTTGAGATCACGACACGTACACCATAGCCGGAGATGGCCCATGCTGCATGCTCACGGCTGGAACCGGAGCCCCAGTTCTGTCCGCCCACGATAATCTCGTGGCATCCCTCATGAGGTGCTTCGCAGAATGCAGGTTGGTTCAGGACGAAATCGGCTACTGGCTCGCCTTTGGCATCAAAGCGAAGGTCGCGCATAAACGCATCACCGAAGAATTTGGGGTCGCGAGAAGTCGATGCCAGATAACGTGCGGGGATGATGAGGTCGGTATTGCAGTTGTCGATCTGGATGGGAATGCAGGTCGATTTGATTATATTGAATTTCTGATGTGCCATACTAATAATTAACAATTAATAATTAACAAATAACAATTAATGATTAACAATTAGATCTTGCGTGGATCGGTCACTACGCCAGTGATGGCCGAAGCGGCCACAACGAGTGGAGATGCAAGAATGGTACGTGCTCCAGGACCTTGACGACCGACGAAGTTTCGGTTTGAAGTGGAAATGGCGAGTTTGCCGGCAGGAACCTTATCGGGGTTCATGGCGAGACAAGCGGAGCAAGAGGGGAGACGCAGTTCGAAGCCTGCTTCCTCGAGCACCTTGTCGATGCCTTCGTCGATGATCTGCTGACGTACGAGCCAGGAGCCCGGTACGAGCCAAGCCACGACGTTGGGGTTCTTCTTCTTTCCCTTCACGATTGATGCAAAAGCACGGAAATCCTCGATACGTCCATTGGTGCATGCGCCAAGGAAACAATAGTCGATGGGATGGCCTTCGAGTTTCTCGCCTGGCTGGAACTGCATATAGTCGAGTTGGGCGAGGAATTGCTTCTGCTCAGCTTCGTTCATGCCTTCGAGTGTGGGAATACATTCGTCGATGGCAATACCGGCACCGGGGTTGGTTCCATAGGTGATGCGAGGCTTGATGTCTTCGGCACGGAAAGTAACTTCCTTGTCAAATACGGCTTCGTCGTCGCTCTTGAGCTGGCGCCAGGTTGCAACAGCCTTGTCCCAGTCTTCTCCCTTAGGAGCATACTCGCGTCCCTTGAGGTAAGCGAAGGTGGTCTCGTCGGGGGCTATGAGACCAGCACGTGAACCCATCTCGATAGAGAGGTTCGAAAGCGTCAGACGGCCCTCCATCGACATATTACGAATGGTGGAGCCTGCATATTCAACTGCATAACCTGTAGCGCCAGCGGTGGTCATTTGGGCCATGATGTAAAGCGCTACATCCTTGGCTACAACACCTGGCTGGAGCGTGCCTTCAACGTTGATGCGCATGGTCTTGGGCTTGGACTGCAGAATGCACTCGGAAGCCAATACCTGGGCGACTTCGGATGTGCCAATGCCCATGGCAATGGCTCCAACAGCACCGTGGGTAGAGGTGTGCGAGTCACCGCAGACGATGGTCATGCCAGGGAGCGAAAGGGCCTTCTCGGGACCAACGACGTGGATGATGCCATTGTCCTTGCTGCCCATACAGAAGTGCTTGATGCCGAATTCTGCACAGTTCTTGGCAAGGGTTTCAACCTGATTGCGTCCGATGGGGTCGTTGATGACTTCCTGCTGGTCGCTGGGCGTGTTGTGGTCGGGCATGGCAATGACGTGTTCGGGGCGGAATACCTTGATGCCTTTGTCACGCAGCGTGTCGAATGCTTGTGGAGAGGTCACTTCGTGGGCATAGAGTCGATCTATGTAGAGCTGGGTGGGGCCGTCTTCAACCTTTTGCACAACATGTGCATCCCATATTTTGTCAAATAATGTTTTTCCCATTATGTTTAGTTATTAATGTTTGAACTTGTTGATGCAGTCGATATATGCCTCGACAGAAGCTGTGACGATGTCGGTGTCGGAGCCAAAACCATAATAGATGTGATTGTCATGCTCAACCTGGATATGCACCTTGCAAAGGTCGTCCGAACCCTTTGAAATGGCTTGGATGGTCATCTCCTTGAGGGTCATCTCGCGTCGAATGATTTGCTTGAGGGCCTTGATCGAAGCATCCACTGGACCATTGCCGATACCTGCAGCTTCGAAAATTTCGTTGGCGACCTTAAGACGAATGGCAGCGATAGGAGTGACGCCCTTACCGGTGGTAACTTGCAGCGACTCGAGTTGAATATGGTTGTTCTCTGCCTTTTCCGTGCCAGCGAGCATCAACAGGTCGTCGTCGTTGAGCTCCTTCTTCTTGTCGGCCAGACGGAGGAAGGCTTCGTAGGTCTTGTCAAGTTTATCCTGTTCGAGTTCAACACCTAATATGCTCAAACGGTGTTTAAGTGCAGCACGACCCGAACGTGCGGTGAGTACAATCGAGTTCTCGTCGATGCCCACGTCCTTTGGATCCATGATTTCGTAGGTCTGAACATTTTTCAGGACACCATCCTGGTGGATGCCGCTCGAATGAGCAAAGGCATTCTTGCCGACCACAGCCTTGTTGGGCTGAACTGGCATGTTCATGAGCGAACTAACCAGTCGTGACGAGGGCCAGATCTTGGTAGTGTTGATATTTGTGGTCACTGGCATCGTTGCCTGATGGCACTTGATAATCATGGCAATCTCTTCGAGCGAAGTGTTGCCTGCGCGCTCGCCGATACCGTTGATGGTGACCTCCACTTGTCGTGCACCATTGACCACACCCGAGATAGTGTTGGCTGTGGCCATTCCCAGATCATTGTGACAATGGGTCGAAAGGATTGCACGTCCATCCTGCAGTCCCTCGACATGATCCATGAGGTATTTGATCTTCTCGCCATATTCCCAAGGCATGCAATAGCCTGTTGTATCGGGAATATTGATAATGGTTGCTCCAGCCTTGATGGCAGCATCGACAACTTTGGCAAGATATTCGTTTTCGGTGCGGCCGGCATCTTCTGCATAGAACTCCACCTCATCGACCTTGTTGCGGGCATATTTGACGGCGGCAACAGCACGCTCGATGATTTCTTCGCGTGTGGAGTTGAACTTATACTTGATGTGGGAATCGGAGGTTCCAATGCCGGTGTGGATTCTCTTGTGCTTGGCGTACTGCAATGCTTCGGCAGCGCAGTCGATGTCCTTTTGAACTGCACGCGTAAGTGCGCAAATGGTGGGCCAAGTAACAGCTTTGGAAATTTCGACAACGGAATTGAAGTCGCCAGGGCTCGAAATGGGGAAGCCGGCTTCGATGACATCTACGCCCAACTGCTCGAGGGCCTTAGCCACCTGGATCTTCTCCACGGTGTTTAATTGGCAACCTGGAACTTGTTCTCCGTCACGCAATGTCGTGTCGAAGATAAATAGACGATCACTCATAACAAATACCTTTAAATATATTAAATAACCTTAGATAAATTCAAGACGTGAATGCCCTTCGGGGCACACGATAATTAATATATAAGAGAAGCAAAACAGGTGCGGCATCAAAGAGAGCCGCCCTGCGTAAAGATGTACTGAAGATACTGTTTGCTGTTGTCGCGCTTCACCTTGATGGCGGTAGGCAGGATGTAATTGCTTACCGAAAGGACTGCGCCCGACTGAGAACTTGTCGAAACATCGACGGGGATGACTGCCATTTGAACCGTGTAACTGTCGAGAGCGCTTTGTACAATGGTGCGGATTCCATCGGTGTTGTTCTTGTAATCTTCTGCGGTGTAGCTGTCGAGAGTGGATTGCGACAATTCGGGCAGGAATGTCGTAGGCTTGACAGCCTTGATCTGCTGTGCCCACTGCAAGGATGTTGCTACACTCTCTTTGTTCCAACTACCATGATTTGTTTGTCCGGCAAGGCCTATAACAAGTTCGTTGAGGTTGCCGAAACTGTAATAGTAGTTATAGTTAGTAATGGAATCGGCAACGTAGGTGCCAATGGCGGCAGCGGCTTCGTCAGGCACACGGCTTTCCTCGAAGAACCTGTTCATTTTGCTTTCCTCGATGAGCATTACCCTGGAGGCAGGTGTGCGGCTCAACAGGGAACCTTGAGGTTTCTCGCACATCAGCGAGAAGTTGGCTCCATTGAGGAAGTATGCATAGCCGTGGCGCATTGGATAATCCATCATCGTGCGGATGGCCTTGCCAATAGGAAGATCAATGGTGGCATAATAACCCTGAGGTGAAGTAATATAGGCATAGTCGGAATCCGACAGTCGGTTATCCTTCTTGATGTCTTTTAGTTCAAGGCTTGACATCTGAACGACGTCGGGAGTGACGGCCATATACTGTACATGCGAAGTGACATAGGCGGAGTCACCGGTGTCGGTAGAATTACGCAAGAGAGTCCCGTCTTTCGAATACTTGTGATAACTGTGATAGTAGAAATAGATGGCCGTGTTATAGACCTTGATAATCGAACCGTCGCCGAAAGTGGGCTCGATGGCCACGCCTGAGAGGAAGTTCTCACGCATGCTCACGATATTGGCAAAGATGTCCGTATAGTTGTAGTTGGCCTTGCCGGCAGCATCGCGAGCAATGGCTGCCGCAACTACTTTCCGGAAAAATTCTTCCTTTAGATCATCCTTCAGTCGTACCTCAATGTAGGGGAGGTAGGAACCGACGCTGCGGATCGAGTCGCTCAGAACGCGGTTGGCAGCCGTGTAGGCTTTCCTGCCCAAGAAAGAGGACGTGTTGTAGTATTTGGAAAAGTCGTTATTGCTGTAGAATGCGCTTTCGGGTTCTTTTTCCAGCTTTGCGTCGCTGTTGAGGGCATAAACGCTGAACTGCATTGGAGTCAGGGAATCGCCGTAGTAAGTGTTGTAATACACACGTAGTGTCAGCGAGTCAATAGTGTTGGCCACCAATGAGTCGAAATGAGAATTGTAGATGCCTTTGGGGTCGAGACCGAGATCGTGAGGAACAGACGTACGCAGGATGTCGAAGGTGACTGAGTCGTTGCTGGTCTCGTTCAATGTAATTTTGGTGCTGGCATAAAACTGAGCCAGGTAGCCCGCCTTCACACTACCATATTCAGGGTCGGTAATGTTGCCAAGGAGAGGATAGCCTGTACGTACATAAATGGAATCACGATACCCTGTGGCCACCGCACATCGCAGCGTGTCGGCCTCGATTTTGATTTCATCACTATTAGGCATCGTTGAAGCACCAATGTCAGAGAGTGAATCTTCGCAGGAAGTTACTGAAACAAGTATGCACAGAGCCGAAACGAACGACAGAAGTTGTTTGGCTACGTTGATAATTAGTTTCACTTTATTTGTGCTGAAATTATTAATTGTTGATTGTTATCGGATATTGTTAATTGACAAATGTTCAATCTTCTTCAATACTATTGGTGTTGAAAAGTTCGAAGAAATCGTCATATTTCTTGATGTCAAGTTCTTCATCGGTTGCATCCATAATGTGGATGCCTCGACTTTCGGCGTAAGCCTTGACTTCCTCGGCTGCCGGGGTGTTGTCGGTGATGATCAGTCCATCGCTGAATTTGACGGCAAGTTTGCAGAGTGCTACATAGTCGACGGGTTTGTCCTTGACTTCGATAAGGTCAGCCTTGAGTACACCTTCGCGTTTCACCGTGCGGTAGAAATTGCTCGCCATATGCCCCTCGAAACCATTGTTGAACATGTCAAACACAACCTTGACGCCTCGGAAGCAGGGGTCTTCGGCAAAGGTCTTTTTGATGTAGATGGGCGAGATGGCCGAGAACCATCCCTGGCAATAGACCACATCGGGCTTCCAGCGCAACTTGCGGATGGTCTCGATGACGCCACGTGCGAAGAAAACGCAACGCTCGGCATTGTCGCTGTATTCACCGTGGGCATTGCCATACTTGTGGCGATGGGTAAAGTATTCGTCGTTATCGATGAAATAAACTTGCATGCGAGCCTGTTGGATAGACGCTACCTTGATGATCAGAGGGTGATCGGTATCGTTGATGATCAGGTTCATGCCCGAGAGCCTGATCACCTCGTGAAGTTGGTTGCGTCGTTCGTTGATCAGGCCAAATCGAGGCATGAAGGTGCGGATCTCGTGTCCGGCGTCTTGAATGCCTTGTGGCAGTTGGCGTCCGATGCTTGACATGCGAGCCTCTGGGAGGTAGGGCATGACTTCGGTGTTGATGAAAAGGATCTTGGTTTTGTTCATATTTTTTATCTTCTCCTTTGGAGTCTGTGGCTTGGAGAATTGGTGCAAAGATAAGGATTTATTTTGAATTTTCCGAATATTTTGTTCAAAAACGTCTCGAGTGCGTGCGTTTTTAAATGATTTTTTGAGATTTTGCATTATCGGGAGTGAATTTTTAACGTAATTTTGATGGCTTTTTCTCTTTCTTGTGACGTTGTTTGCAACCCTTGCCATATCCCTTTGTTCAAGATGAAAAATGCTCCTCGCATTTCCTTGCGTGCTATGCAAAAGCCTATCTTCTCGTCATAGCAAAATTTATATAAAACGAATGAAAACGGAACAAAAATCAATGATAATAGAAGAATTTCAGGAAAAAATTTGGATAATTCGGGAATGACTCTTATCTTTGCAGCATCTTTTTTCGAAAAGATCAAAGTAAAGATAAAACAGATTAACGTGTTATGAAAAGGGGATTTGTTGCTGTTCTTGTTTGTTCGGGTTCATGCTTCTTTTCACGATCTTTTGCCGAGGAGCCGACGCCTGCTGTAACGGTCAGTTTAGGTGCTGATGTCGTCAGTTCCTATCTTTGGCGTGGTCAGGAATGTGGAGGATTCAGTGTCCAGCCATCTTTCTCTGTGACATTCAACCGACCGGGCATTAGTGTCGGTGCATGGGCTTCCGCAGAACTGTTCCAAAAGGGCGCAGATGCGCTCAATATGACTGAGATCGACCTTTCCTTGACATGGAATCCCATTGAGGCATTGACCGTAGGAGTGACCGATTATTATTTCCACACTGACGGCTTCTTTGGAGCGTGGAATTTCAGCAGTGGTTCATCTCATTCACTCGAGGTAAACCTTGCCTATGATTTTGGCCCCTTGGCTTTGGCTTGGAATACGGTAGTTGCTGGCAGTGACTTGGGCCCTAATGATGATCGTGCCTATTCCACCTATGTTGAAGTGAGTGCTCCTTGGAAACTTGCTGGCGTGGATGGTTCTGCTGCTGTTGGTGCAAGCCTTTGGGACGATGGCTTTACGCTCATCGATACTGATGGCTTCAAGGTTTGCAATGTGACACTGACTGCCAACAAGGAACTTTTTAGTATTCCCTTTTACGGACAGATTGTCTATAATCCTGCGCTCGACAGGATCTATTTCGCAGTAGGGGTTTCGTTTTAAGAAATTAATGTTTTAAAATTAATATGAGTAAACTGAGATTTGATGCTATCGAGGCAGCATTCAAGAAACGTGCTGCCGAGTATCCTATCCCCGAAGGCCGTCCTTCGGAGTATTTCGGCGAACTGGTCTTCAATCGACAGAAGATGCAGAAGTATCTGGATGCCAAGACCCTCCATGCCCTTTTGGATTGTATCGATAATGGCAAGCCCCTTGACCTTGAAGTGGCCGATGGTGTGGCTGCCGGCATGAAACAATGGGCGATGGAACATGGTGTGACCCATTGTAGCCATTGGTTCCAGCCTTTGACCGAATCGACGGCCGAGAAGCATGACTCTTTCATGGAATACGATGGTAAAGGTGGAATGATCGAGACCTTCGAAGGCAAGAACCTCGTGCAGCAGGAACCCGATGCGTCGAGTTTTCCATCAGGTGGTATCCGTGCCACTTTCGAGGCCCGTGGATACACGGCTTGGGACCCCACGTCGCCTGTATTCATCCTCGACGATTGTCTCTGTATTCCCACGGTGTTCATCTCCTATACGGGTGAGGCGCTCGACTACAAGGCACCTTTAAAGAAAGCGCTCAAGGCAGTTGGTAAGGCGGCAGTTTCGGTATGCCAATTGTTTGACCCCAATGTGACCAAAGTTCAGGTGAACCTCGGCTGGGAGCAGGAATATTTCCTTGTTGACGACAATCTGTACTCGGCTCGTCCTGACTTGATCACTACGGGACGCACCCTCATGGGGCATGGTTCGAGCAAGAACCAGCAGATGGATGACCACTATTTCGGACAAATACCTTCTCGCGTGCAGGCATTCATGAAGGACCTTGAGATTATGGGCCTTCGTCTGGGTCTGCCTATGAAGACACGTCACAATGAGGTGGCTCCCAATCAGTTCGAGTTCGCGCCCATCTACGGCGAATGTAACCTGGCTGTCGATCAGAACATGCTCATTATGGGTGTGATGAAACGAGTGGCACGCCGTCATGGTTTCCGCGTTCTGCTCCATGAGAAGCCTTTCGAGGGCATCAATGGTTCGGGTAAGCACAACAACTGGTCATTGCAGACCAATACGGGTGAGATGCTTTTTGCTCCGGGCAAGGACCCGATGAGTAACTTGCAGTTCGTGACCTTCTTTGTCAATACGCTCGAGGCGCTTCGTCGCCATGGCGCGTTGCTGAAAGCCTCTATTGCTTCGGCTACCAATGCACACCGTCTAGGTGCCAACGAGGCTCCTCCGGCCATCATCTCGGCTTTCTTGGGCAGGACGATGACCGAAGTGCTGCGCAAACTGCTCACCGTGCCCGACGATACAGATATCGTCATCGCTGGCAAGCACAAGTACGACATCGGTCTGGTCGAGATACCTCAAATCTTTATCGATAATACTGACCGTAACCGCACTTCCCCATTCGCATTCACCGGCAATCGCTTCGAGTTCCGTGCTGTCGGATCGAAGGCCAATTGTGCAAGTGCAATGATTGCCCTCAATTCGATGGTGGCCGAACAACTCAACGACTTCAAGGCAGAGGTTGATCAGGAATTGGCCAAAGGCACGGAAGTTAAGATTGCCGTGATGAAGACTCTCAAGCCCATCATTGCCCGCATCATCGATACTGTATGTTTCGATGGCAATGGTTATTCGGAGGAATGGCAGAAGGAGGCACAGAAGCGAGGTCTCGATGTGGAACGTTGCGTGCCAAAGATGATTCTCGAATATGTGAAGCCCGATTCGGTCGAGATGTTCTCCAAACTTGGCGTCTTCTCGCTCCAGGAACTTCAGGCGCGTAATGAGGTGAAATTTGAGACTTATGTCAAACTGATTCAGATTGAGGCACGTGTGCTCGGCGACCTTGCCATCAACCACATCATCCCGGCAGCAATGAGCTATCAGTCGCAACTCCTCAAGAATGTAGCCATGATGAAGTCGCTCTTCCCCACCACATGGGAGAGTCTCAGCGCACCCGAAATCGCTATCATCAAGAAGATTGCGGCTTACAATGCAGACATCAAGGTCAAGGTCGATGCCATGGTTGATAAGCGTCGAGTAGCCAACAAGATTGACGATGCTTATCAGAAGGCACTTGCCTACTACGAGATAGCAGAATCGTTCCACTCTATTCGTCGTCCTATCGACAAATTGGAAGAGATTTGTGACGACAATATTTGGCCAATGCCCAAATATCGCGAACTGTTATGGATCCGATAAATCTTTTGCGTAGGCTGATCCTGCTTACATTTGCAACGTTCATATTGACTCCGTGTTGGGGTCAATATGAACGTTTTGTGCATAAGGTGGACTTTCAGGATTATTACAAGAATGCCAATTACGACGAGTCACGGGTGCCTGAGTATTCTCTCCCCGACCCGCTTCTCTGTCTCGATGGCACTCGTGTGACCACTGTTACCGAATGGGAGAGCCATCGTCGTCCCGAACTTGTCTCTTTGCTCGAGACCTATATGTATGGACATGCTCCTGCCCCTGATGAAGGATTCAGATGGGAGGTGGTGACAACCGATTCCGAATACCGCGGCGGCAAGGCTATCAGGCGAGACGTCATCCTGCATCTCACTGCCGAAGGCCCCGACGTACCTCTCTGTATTGTTGTTCCAAAGGTGGACAATCTGGGCGAAAAGCATCCCGCTTTCTTTGGATTGAGTTTCTTTGAGAATGATTCAGTCTGGCATTCTCCTTGGGCAGGGTTAAGTTGGCAACCCGACACATTGCTTGCACATGGCTATGGACTTGTCACCTTTCGCTATACCGATGCAGAACTTGACCGAGCTGATGATCACTTCCGGTCCAGCATTTTGCACAAGCATTTCTATCAAAAGGGTCAGTCCTCACCTTTGCCCGATGAGTGGGCTGCTGTTGGCTGCTGGGCTTGGACGATAAGCCGTGCCATGGATTATCTTGGGACCGACAATCTTGTCGATGCTTCCCGGGTAGCACTTCTAGGACATTCGCGGCTTGGCAAGGCGGTGCTTTGGGCTGGTGCAATCGATCAACGGTTCCGTGTGGTTATCCCCGTCAATTCGGGTTGTTGCGGAGCAGCATTGTCCCGTCGTTGCTACGGAGAGACGGTCGAGTGTGTCAATGAATTCAGTTATCAGTGGTTCTGCAGCAATTTCCGGCAGTTCAGCCATCGTGAAGACGAGATGCCTTTCGACCAGCATGAAGTCATCGCGCTCATCGCACCTCGCCCTGTTTATATCGCCAGTGCTGAAGATGACCAATGGGCCGACCCACATGGAGAATTTTTGGGTGCCAAGGGCGCTGAGCCGGTTTATGCACTCTATGGACTATCGGGTATTGTCAATGACGAAGGACAGGCGCAAACCGAGATGCCTCCAGTTGATGCACCAGCCACAGCCGGAACAATAGGTTATCATTATCGCAAAGGCCCTCATGCTGTCCTGCCCTACGATTGGGAGCAGTTCATCCGATTTGCCGACGTACATTTGAAGTGAGGCATTAGGTAGCCTCACTTCAAAACCTTATCTTATATCTTCAAAACCTCATCTGATATAATGAGTCTCAACGAGCGGTTCTTTGATCTTTGGCGATCCGAATTGCTCCAACCCAAGACGTATAGACTTGATGAGAAATGCCATGTTGTGGGCAAGTTGACGCATGGTTTGCATCCCTTCCAAGTCTTGCGTCACTTCTCCCGGTTCGGTGCCGTGGGCGATACCCCAATACTGTGAGGGCACTACAGGCATGTTGGTCTTCAAGAAATACTTGTTTAGGACATCCATTGTCGCTGTTGCGCCTCCGCGTCGGGCAATACTTAACGATGCGCCGACTTTCATTGTCCAGTCGGTGTGAAGATTCGAATAGAATAATCTGTCGAGCAGAGAGAGCAAGGTGCCGTTGGGTGAGGCAAAATAGACGGGCGAACCTACTAGTAGTCCATCTGCCTCTTTCATTTTTTCCGATATTTCGTTCACAATGTCACCAAAAGTACAGATACCGGTTTCCCAGCATTTGTTGCAGGCTATGCAACCATGTATCTGTCGATGTCCGACGTGTATCCATTCTGTTTCGATGCCATGTTCATGTAGGCCGTTTTCTACCTCGTGAAGGGCGATAGCTGTATTACCTTCTGCCTTAGGACTTCCGTTGATGATGATAACTTTCATGTTGTTGATGATTGATAAAGGACGTGATGTCTGTTTTGAGGAGGTTGTAATCATATTTGGAGAATCTTGTTACCAAGGGAAGGTTTCCGGATCGTTCAGCACATTGGAACGAAGATTCCTATTGAGTGCAGAAATGGCCTTCATGTCTTCGTCGGCCAGGACAAAGGACAGGATTTCCAGATTCTCGGCAAAGTGACTGGGTTTGCAGCGTGGGATGGTAATCAGTCCGCGTTGAACAATCCATCGGAGTACTATCTGTGCACTTGTTTTTCCATATTTTTTTGCCATCGACTGCAATAGTGGGTGTCCTATCACGTCGATATCTCCTTGACCGAAGGGACCCCATGCCTCTACTTGAATATTTAGTTGATGATTGTAGGCAATGTTCTCTTCTTGTGTCATAAAGGGATGCACCTCAATTTGATTGATGACAGGGGGAATGCTGGCATATGATAGTAGATCGTCCAGATGATGACGGTTGAAGTTGCTTATACCAATGGAGCGTACCAGACCATTTCGAACATATTCCTCCATCACCTGCCAGGTGTCTTTGACACAGTCATTCACTGGCCAATGGATGAGCAATAGGTCGAGATAACCTGATTGCAGTTTTCGAAGACTCTCATCGATGGACTGCCGCACCGACTGTTTCCCTCCCCGCATGATGTTGGTGGCCACTTTGGTGGTGAGGAATATTTCTTCACGTGCTACACCGCTATCAACTATACCTTGTCCGACCTCAGCTTCGTTTTCGTAGCTTTGCGCAGTGTCGATATGCCGAAATCCTGCTTTCAGTGCTAACCTAACATTCTGCCTTACCGTTTCGCCTCGTAATGTCCACGTGCCTACGCCAATTTGTGGAATCAAAAGATTGTTGTTTAATTTAATCATAAATGGAATATTTATAAAGTGACATTTATTTCCTTGATGAGTCAAGCCGCTTTGGCTTGTTTCGTGGGCAAAGATAGTCGTTTTTTGCGAAATGTCCAACGTTTTTATCGATTTTTTTGACTAAAAATTTGGCATTGTGTCAAATAGTGCGTATCTTTGCCCCCATGATAGAAAAAGTTATTCTTTTGGAGCAGGCCGATCCTGTGATTTTTTATGGTACGAACAACTCGAACATCTTGTTGCTCAAGACTCTTTACCCCAAGCTACGTTTCGCAGCACGAGGCAGGGCCATCAAGGTTTATGGTGATGAGGACGACATTGAGATGTTCCAGGCTTTCGTCGATCGGTTGATCAATTATTGCAACGAATACAACAAACTCAATGAAGAGGTCATCCTGAGTTTCTACAATGGAGAGAGTCCGGTGGAGAAGAAGCAGGACAGCCTGATTATCTATGGCGTGAACGGTAAGCCTATCACCGCACGCACTGAGAATCAGAAGCGACTCGTCGATGCCTTTGCCAAGAACGATCTGTGCTTCGCCCTTGGCCCGGCAGGTTCGGGAAAGACCTACGTTGCCATCGCTCTTGCCGTGCGAGCCTTGAAGAATAAGGAGATACGCAAGATTATTCTTTCGCGTCCTGCTGTTGAGGCCGGTGAGAAATTGGGCTTTCTGCCTGGCGAGATGAAAGACAAACTCGATCCCTATCTGCAACCGCTTTATGATGCCCTGGAGGATATGATACCTACGGCCAAACTTCGTGAACTGCTTGAAACCAACGTCATTCAGATTGCTCCGTTGGCCTATATGCGTGGTCGTACGTTGAGCGATGCTATCATCATTCTCGACGAGGCGCAGAACACTACGGCTCCCCAGATCAAGATGTTCCTCACCCGACTGGGTCTGGGTGCCCGCATGATTGTGACGGGCGACATGAGCCAGGTCGATCTGCCTCGCAACGTGGGTTCTGGCCTTGTTCAGGCCCAACGTATCCTTCGTGGTATCCCAGGCATCGCTACCGTCGAGTTCGACAAGCGCGACATCGTCCGCCATCGTCTTGTCCAGAAGATTGTCGAAGCTTACGACAAGTTTGAACAGACACAGAAACAGCAAACGCCTCCTCAGGCATCGACCACTCCCGAGTCTCTTTAAACCTCATTCTTTGACTTTAGTCTTAAGGGTGATTATAAACAATATAGTTCCTATAGTTGTTTTAGTGTCTATAGGTGCTTTGCAATAAATATTAATGACATGAGAAAGTTTATTTTAGCTGTCACATTTATCATCGCTTCGGCATCGATTGGTGCCAGTTATGTTTCTGCACAGGAGCAGGATAGCAAGTTCAAGACCCGTTCACGCGTCGTGGCTGACAGTATCCGTTCGAAAGGAACTCGTTTTGGCAAGAAGGTCGCCGACGGCACGGAGGTTGTCATCGATAGCGTAGGCGCCAAGGCTCCTCGTTGGGGCAGGAAGATTGCTGATGGTACAGCCGTCGTTGTCGATAGCGTCGGATCGAAGGGCGAACGCTTTGGCCGCAAGACCAAACAGGTGGCCGACACCGTTGGCCGTCGTTCCAAGAGGGCCTGGAAGGTAATGAGAGGCAAGGAATGATGCTGCGACTTCGTACTGAGATAGAACGTACACCCTTGCGACAACTCATCGGTTGTCGTGAGGGTGTCCTGCTTTTGGGCTCGTGTTTCACCGACAATATCGGTGGTTGGATGGTTGACCATTGGCTGCCCGTGATGTCTAATCCTTGGGGTGTGTTGTTCAACCCCGCGAGCATTGCCGATTCTCTTCAGCGTATCCTTTCTCCGATTGCATTCTCATCCTTCGAGTTGCACGAGCAGGGAGGACGATACTACAGTTTCGTTCACCACGGCAAGTGGAGCCATCCGGATGCAGAGACGTTGCAACGAATGCTCTCCAATCTTGATGCTGAAGTGAGAACCTTCTGGCCGAAGGCTCGTCATCTGTTCGTCACGTTGGGCACCAGTTGGGTGTTCGAACGTGAGGGTAGGGTGGTGGCCAATTGCCATAAGTTCCCTTCTGGTGATTTCACGCGTAGGCGACTTTCTGTCGAAGAGATTTTGGACCTTTGGAGTCCAATCATCGAAGCATCGCCCGACAAACACTTTATCTTCACGGTAAGCCCTATTCGTCACGTCAAGGATGGACTGCATGGCAACCAATTGTCCAAAAGCATTTTGCTGCTGGCTATCGATGCCCTCAAGGAGCGATTTGCCGAGCAAGTCGAATATCTTCCCGTCTATGAACTATTTATGGACGATCTGCGGGATTATCGTTTCTACGCCGATGATCTGGTACATCCTTCCACACTGGCTGTCGAGGCCGTCAAGGAACTCGTCACCGACTGCTGTTTTTCTCCGCAGATGAAGCAATATATGGTGGAAGCAATGCCGATATCAAAGTCGCTTCAACATCGGCCCATTGACCCCGATTCGACCGAGTACAAGCGGTTCCTGCAAAACACTTTGCAACTCAAAGATGCATTATTGGCCAAATATGGCTTGGCATCTACACATTTTGAGTCTTGATATTTGGAAATATGCCCAAATTTTCCTAAATTTGCGGCACATTTTTCGAAAATTATATAGATATGAGCGCACTTACTCGCACCGACTTCAACTTCAAAGGTCAGAAGTCTGTCTATCACGGCAAGGTCCGTGACGTATATAACATCAACGATGAGTTGATGGTAATGGTTGCTACCGATCGCATCTCTGCTTTCGATGTCATTCTACCCAAAGGCATTCCTTACAAGGGCCAGGTTTTGAATCAGATTGCTGCCAAGTTCCTCGATGCCACTGCCGACATCGTGCCCAATTGGAAACTTGCTACACCCGACCCGATGGTGACTGTGGGCCTCAAGTGCGAAGGATTCCGCGTAGAGATGATTATTCGCGGCTACCTCACCGGTTCGGCTTGGCGTGAATATAAAAAAGGTTGCCGTGAGCTTTGCGGCGTGAAACTTCCTGATGGAATGCGCGAGAACGAGCGTTTCCCCGAGCCTATCATCACCCCAACGACCAAGGCTGAGGAGGGCCACGACCTCAACATCTCGAAGGAGGAAATTATCGCACAAGGACTTGTTGCCAAGGAGGATTACGAACTCGTTGAGCAATATACCCGTGCCCTTTTCAAGCGTGGCACCGAAATCGCTGCTTCAAAGGGCTTGATTCTTGTGGATACCAAGTATGAGTTCGGTAAGAAGGACGGAAAGGTCTATCTCATCGATGAGATTCACACACCCGATTCCAGCCGCTATTTCTATGCCGAAGGCTATGAAGAGAAGTTCGAGAAAGGTCTTCCACAGAAACAACTTTCGAAGGAGTTCGTTCGCCAATGGCTCATCGACCACAATTTCATGAATGAGCCTGGCCAGGTGATGCCCGAGATTACCGACGAATATGCCAAGTCGGTAAGCGATCGCTACATTGAGCTTTATGAGCACATCGTGGGCGAGAAGTTTGTGCCTGCCGAGGATAATGGCGACATTGCAGCACGCATCGAACAGAACGTAAGCAACTATTTGGCAACCCTCTAAAGCGCTTTTCGAGGTGTTTCATTATTCCTTTTGGTTGATGGTAATGGCTGCTGTGTTTGCTGTGGCCTGGCTTATTCAGATCATACTGCACCTTGTCGTCTGGCAAGGTGCGTTACGTCAAGCTGGTCGGCAAGCCAAGAAACCGCTATTTATGGAAGGCGGTCAGCCTGGTGTGAGCGTCTTGGTCTATAGTCACAACCAGGCTGAGGCGTTAGCACGTAATCTGCCCATTCTGCTCAATCAAAACTACCCCAAGTACGAGGTCATCGTACTCGATGACAATTCTCGTGATAACACCCAGGATGTGCTTACGATGATGGATCAGCGTTCCGACATCTTGATGCATACCAAGATCGACGAGAAGACGCGTGCCATGAGCCATCGTAAACTCGCTGTGTTGCTGGGAACAAAGTCTGCGCACTACGACCTCATTCTGATGACTCATGCCGAGTGCATGCCTGCTTCGGCAGACTGGATTGGAGGTTTGGTAAGCCATTTCGCCAATCCAGGTGTCGAGGTCGTCTTGGGTCCTGTCTTATATGAGCGTCGCACTGGATTCTTGTCGCGTTTTTGCCAATTCGACCTTTTTCAGCGTCTGCTGCTGATGTTCGGTATTGCATTGACGATAAAGGCTTATGCAGGCTGGGGTCAGAACCTCGCTTTTCGCAAAAGTACGTTCTACGCCAACCGCAGCCAAGGTTTCCAGCGTCATCTCAAGATGCAGCCTGGCGAAGATGACCTCTTTGTGGCCGACGTGGCTCGTTATGGAAATGTCGCTGTCGATTGTACGCCACAAACTGTGATGACCGACCAATCGAAGCCTCTATTCATCAACTGGTCCATCGACCGTTTGAATCGTGGCTTTACCTCGCGTCTTTATCCTTGGATTCCAGTTGTCGTCAAGTACCTCGACTACCTTACCAGATATCTCACCGTTATCCCTGGCCTCATCCTGATAGTATATGCCTTGATGCGTATTTTCGGTGGGGTAGGTACGCACCAGAATGCTTGGATAACCGTCGGTGTGGTGTTTGCCATGCTTTTGATACGTATTGCACTCATCGTATTCACGCATGTCAAATCGGCAAAGGCGTTGAAGCAACATCCAATGGCAGGTTGGCCCATCCTTTGCGATCTTTACACACCTTTTGTGGACCTTTGGTTCCGTTGCAAGGCGTTGATCTATCGTAAGCGTTTTGGTGTTGGCAAGGTTGGCCTTTATTAATGGTTCTTGCCTTCCCGACATTCGGGTACAGATTCTCCTTCGATATGTAATCGGATAAGTGAGGCAGAACTAAATGTTTATTCCATAGTTCTGCTTCACTTCGCTCATTACGAAGGTACTCTCGATCGAACCTACAGAGTCGATGTCGCCGAGTTTGTTGAGCACAAACTCTTGATACTGCTTCATGTCGTGTGCGCGTACCTTTAAAAGATAATCGTAGGCTCCACTCGTATTGTAGCACTCTGTCACCTCCGGAATGCGTTGGATGCGGCGTGTGAATGCATCGGCTATCTCATGGTTGATCTGCTTCAGTTTCACCTTGCAGAACACCAGCAGCCCCTGTCCCAGTTTCTCGGGGTCAATTACAGCGATGTATTTCTTGATGTAGCCTTGTCGTTCGAGGCGTTTTTGGCGTTCAAAAACGGGCGTTGGTGACAAATTTACAGCATCTGCCAGCTCTTTTGTGGTCAATTTCGCGTTTTTTTGAAGCGTTTTGAGTATCAACAGGTCGGTTTTGTCTAATGTTTCGATCATGTTCTTGGAATATTTTTCTGTTTGGAGGGTTTTAGGACGTCTGTCGTAGAAAAGATTTCTTTCGATGGCGCAAAAATAGGCAAAATTTCCAAAATACACAAGAAATTTGGAGAATATTTCCAAAACCTCTACCTTTGCACCCGTAAAATAACTAAAAATTGTAATATTATGTGTGCAAAAAAGAATTATCGTTTTGAGACTCTCCAACTTCATGTAGGACAAGAACAGGCTGACCCCGCTACCGATGCACGTGCGGTGCCCATCTATCAGACCACGAGTTATGTGTTCCATAATAGCCAGCATGCTGCCGATCGTTTCGGTCTGCGTGACGCCGGCAACATCTACGGTCGTCTGACCAACTCCACCCAGGGTGTATTCGAGGATCGTGTGGCTGCCCTCGAGGGAGGTGTTGCAGGTCTGGCAGTCGCCAGCGGTGCTGCTGCCGTCACTTACGCTTTGCAGAACATCGTGCAGGCTGGTGACCACATTGTAGCTGCTGACAACCTTTATGGCGGTTCGTATAATCTGATTACCCATACTCTCGCTACGCAAGGCATCACCAATACCATAGTTAATGTAAATAATCTTGCTGCACTGGAAGCTGCCATTCAGCCAAATACGAAGGTGGTCTATGCCGAGACTTTCGGCAACCCCAACAGTGATGTGCTTGACCTCGAAGGCGTTGCAGCCATTGCGCATAAGTATGGTGTCCCGTTCATCGTTGACAATACGTTTGGTACACCTTACCTCATTCGTCCTTTGGAGCATGGTGCAGACATCGTAGTGCATTCGGCTACAAAGTTCCTCGGTGGTCATGGAACAAGCCTTGGTGGCGTCATCGTCGATGGAGGTAAGTTCGACTGGAAGGCCGATCCCGACAAGTTCCCGACACTGGCAAAGCCTGATCCAAGTTATCATGGCATCGTCTTTGCCGATGCTGTGGGCGCAGCGGCCTACGTCACCCGCATCCGTGCGGTCATCCTTCGCGACACGGGTGCTACAATTTCGCCCTTCAACGCGTTCATCCTTCTGCAGGGTGTCGAAACGCTGAGCCTGCGTGTGGAGCGTCATGTTGAAAATGCCCTGAAGGTGGTGGATTTTCTGGCCAAGCATCCCAAGGTGTCGAAAGTGAACCATCCTGCCTTGGAGAATCATCCCGACCACGAACTCTACAACAAGTATTTCCCCAACGGTGGCGGTTCGATCTTCACATTCGAGATCAAGGGAGGTCAGGAAGAAGCGTGGAAGTTTATCGATGCGCTGCAGGTCTTCTCACTGCTGGCCAATGTTGCCGACGTCAAGAGCCTCGTAATTCATCCTTACACCACCACCCACTCGCAGATGTCGCCCGAGGAATTGGCCGAACAGCACATCACTCCTTCGACCATCCGTCTCTCCATCGGCACCGAGCATATCGATGACATTATCGAGGATCTCGCCCAGGCTTTCGATCAGATTTAAAAAGATATAACATTTATAAATCAGTAGGACTATGAACGAAAGGGTCGCTTTGGTGACAGGCGCCAACAAAGGTATTGGTTTCGGAATCGCTAAGCATTTGGGTCTCAGTGGCTGGAAAGTGATTGTTGGTGCACGAAACAAGGAACGCGCTCGCGATGCTATCCGCCAGTTGAAATCGGTGGGCGTCGATGTGCTCGGTTGGGTCAACATCGAACTGAAGGACATCGCTGGTATCGAGCAGGCAGCCATGGAGGTGAGCGATAAATACACCAACCTGTCGCTGCTCGTCAACAACGCTGGTATCCCAGGCAATATGAGTGTGAATAGTCGGCACACCGATCTCAGCGATATTCGTGAGACGCTCGACGTGAATTTTGTCGGCACCTTTGCACTCACCAGGGCTCTGCTGCCGCTGCTCACAGCAAACCAGGGTCGGATAGTCAACGTCACCGTTCCTTCCGAAATCAGTCCCTATTGGCATCCGTTGGCCTATGTGGCCAGCAAGGCTGCTCAAAACGCAATGATGGGTGTGATGGCTGTCGAGTTCCAGCAGAGCAACACTCCAGTGGAGATCTTTTCGGTTCATCCCGGACCCACGACGACCGACTTGAATGGTAATATGAGTCTGCCCGGGTTCCACGATATCGACACCGTTGGTAGCAAGTTCTCCCAACTCATCAACGATGGTCAGTCTCACCAAGGCGAGTTCATCGAACTATATCCAATTGTAAAAGAAGACTAAAAGAAAAATTTAATTAACAAAGAAGTTATGGCAAAAATAGTGAAACAATTGACCGATCTTATCGGCAATACCCCACTTGTGGAGCTTAACAAGTTTTCTCAGGAAAAAGGCATTGATACTCCCATCATTGCCAAAGTAGAGTTTTTTAATCCTGGTGGCAGCGTCAAGGACCGTATCGCATTCGCTATGATTGAGGACGCTGAGCAGAAAGGCCTTTTGAAGCCTGGTGCCACCATCATCGAACCCACCAGCGGTAATACGGGTGTAGGCCTGGCTCTCGTCAGCGCTGTCAAAGGCTATAAACTCATCCTCACCATGCCTGAGACGATGAGCATCGAGCGTCGCAACCTTGTGAAGGCTTATGGTGCCGAGGTGATATTGACACCAGGCAAGGATGGTATGCCGGGAGCTATCCGTACAGCAGAGGAGCTGCGTGACAATACACCGGGCAGCATTATCCTCCAGCAGTTCGAGAACGCCGCCAATCCTGCCAGGCACTATGCCACTACCGGCCCCGAAATCTGGCGTGATACCGACGGCAAGGTGGATATTCTTGTTGCAGGAGTGGGCACAGGTGGTACCATCAGTGGCACAGGCAAGTACTTGAAGGAGCAGAACCCGAGCATCAAGGTGATAGCTGTCGAACCCAAGTCTTCACCCGTGCTCAACGGAGGAAAGAGCGGACCGCACAAGATTCAGGGCATCGGAGCAGGTTTTGTCCCCAAGACTTACGATGCACAGGTCATCGATGAAGTGTTCGATGTCGAGAACGATGATGCTATTCTCACCGGTCGCGAGATTGCGCGTCAGGAAGGACTCCTTGTCGGCATCTCGGCAGGTGCAGCACTCTTTGCAGCAGGTGAAATTGCTCGTCGCCCAGAGAACAAAGGCAAGAAAGTCGTCGTCATTCTGCCAGATACAGGCGAACGCTATCTCTCTACCGTTCTCTTCGCAAACTGATATATTATTTCTACCTATGAAAATAGTCGCACAGTTCATGCCGTGCGACTATTTTTTTGGTTCGCCCAGCATGGGCATATTCTAACGGGTGTAAGTCCCCAAGCCGCCCTGATAACGGGAAGGCTACAGCCAAAGGCAAGGGTGTCCGTGGCGACGCGGAATCTGAAGGAAGCTGGCGGCAAACACCTGCTCTGATGA
>JAZQBS010000088.1:0-2610 GCA_045545875.1 Bacteroidales bacterium | reverse complement strand
GACATTTCAAGTTTTCCGACTCTTTGTGTTGGTGTTTTGCCTAACTTTGAAAAAATGAATCCTGTGGCTAAGCCAAGGGGAACCCATCCTATTCGATTTTCCATGTTACTTAAATTTTAATCGTGTCCGGTGCTGACTGGTACTGACGCGGATCACAAAGTGGTTTGTTATTCTTGGTGTTATGCGGTGCAAATATATGTATTTTTTTGTATGAATCCAAATTATTTCGTCTGTTTTTAACAAAAATATCCGAAAAAACCTTGCATTGAGTGATTATTTAGGTTATATTTGCACTCGAAAATGAATTTTTACATGAAAAAGTGGCTCATTTTTATATTGATTCTTATAACTGGTACTACTATGGAAGGCAAGATTAGACGCCCGGCTGTGGCCGGACAATTCTACGCAGGCAGTCAGAAACAGCTACTCGCTGATGTGGTCGGATGTTACGAGGCGTCGAAGGATATTCGAGCGCTGCAACGTGTGCAGGCGGTCATTGTGCCCCATGCAGGATATGTCTTTTCGGGAGCCACGGCAGCCTCGGCTTTCAGTTGCATCGATCCTTCGGCCCAGTATGAGCATATCTTTCTGTTGGGCCCCAGTCATCATGTTTGGCTCGACAAGGCTTCGGTGGGAGTGGGTTACGAAGCCTACAACACGCCTTTGGGCAACGTGAAGGTAGATGCCGAACTTGGTCGGCAGATCATCGCGTCGAACTCTGTGTTTACCTATGAGGAACGTGCCCACAGCAAGGAGCATTGTCTGGAAGTGCAGTTGCCTTTGTTACAATATCGTTTCAAGGAGATGCCGCCCATCGTGCCCATCGTCATCGCTACGCAGAACTGGCAGAAACTGGAGCAGATAGCCGAAGCGCTTTTGCCATATTTCAACGAGAAGAATCTCTTCGTAATCAGCAGTGACTTCTCGCACTATCCGTCGTACAAGGATGCGCAACAGGTGGATGGAGCCACGGGCGAAGCCATCAAGACGGGCAGCGTATTGAAGTTTGTCGAAGCTTTGGAGAAGAACGAGAACCTCGGCATCCGAAACCTGGACACAAGCGCGTGTGGAGAAGCTGCCATCGCCGTGCTGCTGATGATGACGGAGGACAGCAAGGGTATCCAGATACATCATGTGCGCTACTGCAATTCGGGTGATTCGCAGTATGGCGGGCATGACCGCGTGGTGGGTTATCATGCGTTTGCCTTTACAAGGGAGGAAAAGGGCGCACGGGTGCCGACGGTGCCTGCATTTGAAGAGGGCGAGAAACCTTCGACAACGGAGAAGGCTCCGACTGTGGCTGAAGATTCAGGTTTTACCCTTTCGGATGCCGACAAGGCTGCACTCAAGGAGATTGCACGCGAATCCATTCGTCTGTCGTTTTTCGGCCGGAATTATAAACCTGAGAATCTCTCGCCGACCTTGAAGCAGAAATGCGGTGCATTCGTGAGCCTGCATAAGCACGGAAGGCTTCGTGGCTGCATCGGACACTTCGGCGAAGACCATATGCTCGGCGAGATTGTTGCCCAGATGGCACGTGCTGCTGCTTTTGAGGACCCACGTTTTGACAGCGTTCGTCAGTCGGAGCTTGAAGACATCGACATCGAAATTTCGGTGCTGACGCCGATGCGACGCATCAAGAGCCTCGACGAGTTCGTGCTGGGCAAGCACGGCATCTACATCCGCAAGGGCTGGCGTTCGGGCACTTATCTGCCCCAGGTGGCAGACGAGGTGAACTGGTCGAAAGAAGAGTTTGTCTCGCATTGCGCTGCCGAAAAGGCCGGCATCGGCTGGAATGGGTGGAAGGATGCCGAGCTGTATGTGTATGAGGCGATAGTATTTTAGGGGATAGATTATCTAGAAATTCTAGAAAATCTAGACAATCTAGAGAAAAAAAAGAAAATGTTCGAGTGTCGTTATTACCAGAAGCAGGAGGATGGCAGGCTGAAATGCCTGCTGTGTCCGCATGGATGTACCATGGGAGAGGGGCAGCATGGGCTTTGCGGGAGCCGCAGGAATGAAGGTGGCGTGATGGTGAGTGATGTCTATGGCAAGCCGTGCGCATTGGCTGACGATCCGATTGAGAAGAAACCGATTTACGGATTCCATCCCGACACACGCTGCCTGTCGTTGGCTTGTACAGGCTGCAATTTCCGTTGCCTGAACTGCCAGAACCATGATATTTCACAGGCTCTGCCTTCGGAAGTATCTCATTATACGCTGAGTCCTAAGCAGGTTGTGAAACTGGCATTAAAGCACCGTATCCCAGGCATTGCCTATACCTATACGGAGCCATTGACTTGGATTGAATACGTCGCTGACATTGCCACAATCGCTCATGAACATGGGCTGTGGAACATCCTAGTCTCGGCTGGCTATGTCAATCAGGAGCCGCTGCGCGACCTGGCTCCACTCATCGATGCTGCCAACATCGACCTGAAATCGTTCTCTGACGACAATTATCGACGTGTGAGCGGAGGCAGCTTGCAACCCGTGCTCGATACGCTTATCACGCTGCACGAAGCTGGTACACACCTCGAAATCACGAATCTGCTGATTCCCGAGGTGAACGACGATATGGATATGATTCGGCAGATGTGCCGCTGGCTC
>JAZQBS010000087.1:0-11648 GCA_045545875.1 Bacteroidales bacterium | reverse complement strand
AGTGGCTGGTGAATCATGACGCGGCTGTGAGGCAGGGCGAAACGCTTGCCCTTGGTGCCAGCTACGAGGAGTACAGAAGCCATCGATGCAGCCATACCGGTAACGACGGTCGAAACGTCGCAGGAGATGTACTGCATAGTGTCGTAGATGGCAAGACCTCCGCTGACAATGCCGCCAGGGGAATTGAGGTACATTGTAATGTCCTTGTCCGACTCGGTGCTGGCCAGGAAGAGCAACTGTGCCTGAACAACATTGGCCGAATATTCGTCAATCTCGGTGCCGAGGAAGATGATGCGATCCATCATCAAACGGCTGAAAACATCCATCTGGGCAACGTTGAGCTGGCGCTCTTCGATGATCGATGGGTTGATATAGCTGGCACGTGGAGCCAGAGTTGAAGCCTGTTGGCTTGTGAAACGCATGTATTGGTCGAGCGCGTTGCTGTTCAGACCTGCATGCTTGGTTGCGTACTTGTAGAATTCGTTCTGCATAAATTATTATAAGGTGTTACTTGTTCGCTACTATAGGTAAGTGTTTTATTGGGCGAAAAGTAAACATTTACTCGAAGTTTGCAGCGATTTTTTCGCAAATGGCCTTCATCTCCTCTGCATCGAGTTTGAGGTGCTCCTTGCGGAAATTCATATCACCTTCGGTCTGCATAGGGATGAGATGAATGTGGGCATGAGGAACTTCAAGGCCCATCACGCACATACCGACCTTCAAGCAGGGGATAGCCTTCTTGATGGCGGTTGCCACGCGCTTTGCGAAAACGATGTGGGCTGAAAGCTGTTCGTCACTTTCGTCAAAGATGTAGTCCACTTCCTGCTTGGGAATTACGAGGGTATGACCTTTGGCAACGGGACTGATGTCGAGGAATGCGTAGAACTGATCGTCCTCTGCTACTTTATAGCTGGGAATCTCACCAGCGACGATACGTGAAAAGATTGTCATAGTGGTAAATGATAAAAATGATTAAAGGCTGATATCAAGTACTTCGAGCTGCTGTACACCTGCGGGCACTCTCACTTCGACGATGTCGCCCACCTTGTGGTTGAGCAGCGCCTTGGCGATAGGAGTAGCTACCGAAATCTTACCCTCCAGGAAGTTGGCCTCCGATTCCGAAACGATGGTGTAGGTTACTTCTTTCTTGAGTTTGTGGTTGAGCAGACGCACCTTGCTCATGATCTGTATCTTTTCGGTGCTGAGCTTGGTAGCATCGATGATACGGGCGTTGGCTACCTTGTCCTTCAGCAAAGCGATTCTTGCTTCAAGTTTGCCTTGTGCATCCTTGGCTGCATCGTACTCAGCATTCTCGCTAAGGTCACCCTTGTCGCGTGCCTCGGCGATAGCCTGTGATGCTTTTGGACGTTCAACACTCTCCAAATACTGAATCTCTGCGAGGATTGCCTTGAAACCCTCTTCTGACATAATTTCTGCCATGGTGTTTTTCTAAATTGTTAATTTAGTTATTGAAAATTTATTTTATTATTGAATATACTATTATTGTTAAAACCACATAGCGTAGAGCTTGCGCCCTACGTTATGTGTTGTTTCGTAAGAAATGAACCTTTCTCCGCCGATGTCGTAGCCCGGCGAAGGATTGTTTTACATCACCTTTGCTACGGCAGCATCGAGTTTGGAATCATCTTCTACACGATTCAATGCGGCACCGTCTCTACCCATGATGAAGGTAGTTGGAATGTTGGATACATTATAAAGAGCAGCTGCAGCGCTGTACTGCACCATACCGTTCTCGTCGAAAAGAAGTTCCGTGTCGCGAACCACTGTCCATGGCAGATTGGCTGCCGAGACTTTCCAGAAGTTCACATCGGCATCCATGCAAACCTGATAAATCTTCAGACCCTTTGCCTTGTACTTTTCGTAGATCTTCATCAACGTCTCGTTGTGAGGAACAGATGCTTCGGTAAGGTAATAAGCGGTGAAGTCCACCAGGGTAATCGAACCGTGTCCGTTCACACTCGATAAGGCAACATGTTCGTCCTTGGTACCGAGTAGATTCAGATCGACAAACGATGCTTCTGCCTTCACGGCATTCTGAATCAGCGAATCGGCACGCTCCTGTTCGCGCTTGGCCTGTAGTCTTGCAGCAATGCCTTCCTTGGCACGCTGTTCCAGAAATGCTGTACGTGGCGAATTGGGATAGGTGTTCAGCCAAAGGTTTGCTACGGCACCATAGGCTCGGTTGTCCTTGCGGTCCATCGGGTCAAAGATTTGTAGGCCCGATACAGTCTCAAAGAGCACATAATAGCTAACTGGAGAAGACGGATCCTTGTAGATATACTTCTCGAGCATATTTGCCTTGTAGGTATTTACCAGTGATTGAAGGCTGTCGTTATAGACCAGCTGGCTCATCTGGTTGTTGCGGCGAAGGTTGGTGATGTTGAGAATATTGCGACGCAGTTCGTTGCCATAACCCACAGCTTCGCGCAGCGTATTGTTCAGTTCATCTTCCACTTGGTATGAAGTGCCGAAGTGTTCCTTGTTGGCAGTGATGACCACAGGCGTCTGCAAAGTATCGATCACCACGGGGATGGTCTGGTTGCCCATCACAAGGCAGAAGAGGTCGGGTCCTCCCTTCTCGACCGAAGGTTTGAACTTGAATGCTCCGTTCTCACCCAGCGTGAGGGTGTCAACTAGCACAGGATTGCTACCCGACAAGTGCATCAGCGCGATTTTCTCGCCCTTGCCGTCATTCACCGTACCCGAAATCGATGCGGTACGCTCATCATTAGAACAACTGGCAAGCACGATTAGCGCAGCACCTGCCATTAAATTATATAATGTATTTTTCTTCATTGATGTGAATTTTGCGGCGCAAATATAGGGGTTTTATTTAGAAATTCCAAGTATTTTCACTTAAAAATTGATTTTTTACAATTTTTTATCTGTAAAATTTGATAGATTCAAAGTTTTTGCGTAAATTTGCGCCCGATTTTATACAGATTTTTTAATTTTATGGTAAACAATTTGGTTAACCCAATCAAGAAGACGATTACCCTGAGTGATGGACGTACCATCACCCTCGAGACGGGTAAGGTAGCGAAGCAGGCCGATGGCGCCGTAGAACTTCGCATGGGTGGCACTATGCTTCTTGCCACCGTTTGTACAGCACGTACCGTGACTCCAGGTACCGATTTTATGCCCTTGACAGTGGAGTACAAAGAGAAGTATGCTTCTGCAGGTCGTTTCCCCGGCGGCTTCACCAAGCGTGAAGGCAAGGCCAGCGATTATGAGATCCTCACATCGCGTCTCATCGACCGTGCCCTGCGTCCCCTTTTCCCCAGCAACTACCACGCTGAGACATTTGTCAACGTTACCCTCTATAGTTCTGATAAGGAGAACCAGCCTGATGCACTTGCCGGTCTCGCAGCATCGGCTGCAATGGCAGTGAGTGGTATTCCTTTCGAAGGCCCAATCTCCGAAGTTCGTGTCGTTCGCATCAATGGCGAATATGTCATCGATCCTACCTTCGAGCAGATGAAGCAGGCCGATATGGACCTGATGGTAGGTGCTACCTACGAGAACATCATGATGGTTGAAGGTGAGATGGAAGAGGTTTCCGAACAGGATCTGCTGGGAGCTCTCAAGGCTGCTCACGAGGCTATCAAGGTTCACTGCCAGGTGCAGAAGGAACTGATGGAAGCCGTTGGCAAACCTATCATGGAATATGATCACGAGGTCAATGACGAGGAACTCAAGAAGAATTGTCATGACTTCTGCTATCAGCCTTGCTACGACATTGCAAAGTCGGGCAACAAGAACAAGCACGAGCGCGAGGCTGCATTCGAGAAGGTGCAGACCGATTTCATCGCAACCCTCCCCGAGGAGAAGCAGGAAGACGAGGAGGTGCTCGGCATGGTGGCTCGCTACTTCCACGATGTAGAGCGTGAGGCTATGCGTCGTTGTGTGCTCGATGAAGGCACTCGTCTCGATGGTCGTGCCCTCGATGAGGTTCGTCCTATCTGGATTGAGCCCGACTATATTCCAGGCCCTCACGGTTCGGCTATCTTCACCCGTGGTGAGACTCAGGCCCTCGTTACCTGTACTCTTGGCACCAAGCTCGATGAGAAGTTGGTCGATGACGTACTCCGCAATGGCTACGACAAGTTCCTTCTTCACTATAACTTCCCTCCATTCTCTACTGGCGAAGCCAAGGCCCAGCGTGGCGTAGGTCGTCGTGAGATTGGTCATGGTCACCTCGCATGGCGTGCCGTGAAGGGAATGATTCCCAAGGATTTCCCCTACACCGTTCGCGTTGTTTCTGATATTCTTGAGTCGAATGGCTCTTCGTCGATGGCTTCTACCTGCGGTGCTACGCTTGCTATGCGTGACGCTGGCATCCAGATGATTCGTCCCGTCAGCGGTATCGCTATGGGTCTGATCAAGGACGAGGATGGTCCTAAGTATGCCGTACTTTCGGATATCCTTGGTGATGAGGACCACCTTGGCGATATGGACTTCAAGGTAACTGGTACCGAGAAGGGCATCACTGCCACCCAGATGGATATCAAGTGCAACGGTCTTTCTTACGAGATTCTCGAAAAGGCACTCAACCAGGCCAAGCAGGGTCGTCACCACATCCTTCAGTGTATGCTTGCTGCACAGCCTGAGGCTCGTCCCGATCTCAAGGAGCATGCTCCACGCATGGTTGCCTTCGACATCGACAAGGAGTTCATCGGTGCAGTCATCGGCCCTGGTGGCAAGATCATTCAGGGTATTCAGGAGGAGACCGGTGCTGTTGTCACCATCGACGAGTACGATGGCAAGGGTCACGTGGCCATCTCTTCTTCCGACAAGGCATCCATTGATGCAGCTATGGCCAAGATCAAGGCTATCGTTGCTGTGCCTGAGGAGGGTGAAGTTTATAGCGGCGTAGTTCGCAGCATCCAGCCATTCGGCGCCTTCGTTGAGTTCATGCCTGGTAAGGATGGTCTGCTCCACATCAGCGAAATCGACTGGAAGCGTTACGAGACTATGGAAGAGACCGGAATCAAGGAGGGTGACCAGCTCACCGTCAAGCTCCTCGAGATTGACAAGAAGACAGGCAAGTTCCGTCTTTCGGCAAAGGCTCTCAAGCCAAAACCCGAGAACTACGTCGATCCTGAGTCTCGTCCAAGACGTGAGGATCGACCCGAGCGTCCTCGTCGTGATACAAATCGTGGTAATGGCAACGGAAACAATGCCTTCCGCGAGGCCTTCGGTGGTCAGCGTCGCGACAACAATGCTCCTCGTCGTCCAAACAACGGCCCACGTCGTAACAACGACAACAACGGCTATCAGGAATAATGATCCTGAACAACCCATACTACTATCATCCGCAACTTGCTGTAAGGCAGGTTGCGGATGATGTGCTTTCTACCATTTCCCGTCATCCTCAATGGGATGCTCTCTTCCAACAGGGCAAGATGTTGGGCCTTCTTCTTGTCGAAACACCCCTCTCGGGTTCGTCTTCTCTCGCACGCGTACATTATTATAATAATATAGCCTATCTTGTGGCTTATAGTGGGGTCGTCAATGGACTCGTCGATGCCGACCAGTACTTCGTGCCTCCCGTCTATGACCTGCAGAACCCCGACGATTTCTATCTTCAAAAGGATCGTGCCATCACAGAAATCAACCATGAACTCGCTTCTTCCGATACATTGGCTCCTTCCAAGGTCAAACGTCTGAAAGCCGAGCGTCGTCAATTGAGCATCGCATTGCAGCGTGAGATCTTCTCTCATTTCAATTTCCTCAACCCTTCGGGGACCTATCGCAACGTCATCGATATCTTTGCCGAGGCCAAGCGCGGACTTCCTCCAGGTGGAACGGGCGAATGTGCTGCCCCTCGCCTGCTACAATTTGCATACGAAAATAGCCTTAAACCTTTGCAGATTGCCGAATTCTGGTATGGCTCCTCCCCTGCTAACCTGCTTCGCCTGCATGGACACTTCTATCCTTCTTGCATCGAAAAGTGTTCGCCCATACTTCGCTACATGATTCCTTCGTTGGGTGAAACCGTTCCCACAACACCTCCATCTGACAATGCCGAAGCACTTCGTGTCATCTACGACGATGAATATATGGTGGCTGTTCATAAGCCTTCTGGGCTGTTAAGTGTCCCTTCCAAGGACCTTTCGCAACCCAATGTCGAAGACCTTCTCCATCAGATGTATCCCTCGGTCAAAGGTCCTATGCTTGTCCATCGCCTTGACCAGGCCACCAGCGGCTTGCTTCTTGCTGCAAAGGATGCCCAGACATTCAAGTCGCTGAATCAGATGTTTGTCGAAAAGACCCTGCAAAAGCGTTATCTTGCAAGGCTCAAGGGGAAACTGAAAAGTCGTTGCGGAATCATCTCCCTCCCCTTGTCGGTCAATCCCGACGATCGTCCTCGCCAAGTGGTCGATCATCAGTTCGGAAAGGAAGCCATCACCTATTACGAGGTCATCGAAGGCAAGTGGGGCAATGAGCCGATTCCTGCCGATGAGACTCTTGTTGCCCTCTATCCTCTCACGGGTCGCACCCATCAGCTTCGTGTTCATTGTGCTTCACCAGTAGGTTTGGACCATCCCATCGTTGGCGATACTCTTTACGACATTATGGCCCCCTCAAAATCAACAACCCCAAGGCTCATGCTTCACGCCGAAAGCATCACCCTGGTGCACCCCTATACAAAACAAGTCATCACAATCGAATCCCGATTGTGATGACCCCGTTTCTCTCTGTTTGTCAATGTAGCAGCCAAGTTTGGCTGCCCCAACCATCTACCTGAACCTCACGATAATATAATCCCCGAGTTCGTCAATCACCTCTCCCTGTTTTTCGGCAGGTACACCCAGTTCGTCCAGATTCTTCTTGAGGCGGTCCAGCCTGTATTCCTTCATGATGAGCAGCGTGTTCTGCAACTTGCCTTCGGCGATGTCTTCGGGCGTCGCCTCGATGGGGTCTTCGTGCAGATACACGTCCATTCCCTTGGGCCTGCGCACCTTATAGACATAGAATTTCTCGGTATTCAGTTCGCGCTGCAGTCCATTGGCATGATAGCAGATACGGCCATAGCAGGTCTTGACATTGAGCCACGGGCAAAGCAATCCTCCGATGAAGACTATCAGCAGCACGATGCGGCAAACCCATATCATCGGCCAGTTCATACGCACGGGCCAACGCCATTGTTCCAGTTGCATCACACCCAGATAGACCAGGAAAGGATAGGCAGGCAGCATATTCACGTCGAGTTTCATCTTCTGTGCCGAAAAATAGACGAGCGACACGGCAAAGATGATGGCAAAGAAGTTCTGCAGAGGTGTTCCGAAGAAATGGTTCCAAAGGAATTCGTTGTGGTGAATGCGTCGAATCAGCGAAATCACGATTACCACGATGCATATCGGGCCCCATGGCAGCGTGTCGGCCCAAAGCGACAGCAGGTAATAGTACCACGGGCGGTTGTGGTGCTCGGGATGCAGGAACATGGCCAAAGGCGATTCCAGCATCATCTTGTCGAGCCATTCGGCACCACCTTCCAGGTAGGTCAGATAAAGCCAGATGCTCATCAAACCCAGGAAGACGATCCATCCGCGCCAGTTCCACGCGCTTGCCCAGCGTCTGATTCTTCCGCTGAAAAGTAGGAACAGTGTGGTGCTCACAAACGGGATGATGAAGCCCAAAGGACCTTTTGTGAATACGGCAAGGAAGACGTATAGGCCGAAGCGCCATTGAAGGTGCTTGCGTTTCTTGATGTCCTTCGAAAGGCCATAGGAGGCTTGGTCCATGATGAGTCGCCAGAAGGTATAGAGCGCAGCCACAATCCACAGCGAGAACAGCATGTCGGGACTCACGAAGAACGACATCGCCAGTTGCATGCCGCAGGTAAAGAGCATGATCGAAGCCAGCATTCTCGACTGGCTGCCGTCCTTCAGCCTGAAACTTTGCGCATCGTATTTCTCCACCCATCGGTTCATGATGGCAAGGATGATGATCGACGGGATGAATGAGAACAGCAGTGTGATGGTGATCATGAAGTGATGGCCGAACACCAGCTTCAGCAGCGCAATGAGCCAGACATAGAGCGGCATGATGTAGGGAAACTCCTCGCCTTGCCACGTCAGGCAGAACAAGTGGTTCCCGTTGATCAGTTCAGTAGCCAGGCTCACGTAGCGCAGCTCGGATGCTGGCGAGAAGTCTCGCAGCAGCATCACCGGCAGCAGCGCCAGCAGGTAGGGCCAATATTCTTTCAAATATTTCTTCATATTCAAATTTTTATTTATCACGAATTATCGAATCTAGGAATTTCGATAGACGTTGTCATTCGATGCTGTTTGTTCAGACGTTATTATTCGAAAATATTATGCAAATAATTAATTCTATAATTCGTGATAATAAATTTATTCAAGATCCTCTTCTTGTCCGGATATCGTGACAAAGTCGCTTTCCTCATCCTCCTTCTTCATGATATACTGCTTGACGAATGCGGCGATGACCGACATCAGGGGCGAAATCCAACAGAACAGCGTATAGGGAGCATAGATGGTCGTCGCCACGCCAAGCACCGTCGATTGCGTCATGCCGCAGGAGTTCCACGGTACGAGTACCGAAGTCACCGTACCACCGTCCTCGAGCGAACGGCTCATCAGTTTGCGCGGCAGTCCCAACCGGTCGAAGGCCGAACCATACATCTTGCTTGGCAGGATGATCGAGATGATCTGGTCGCCCGTCGTGGCATTCAGGAAGAGGCTCGACATGCAAGTAGTGGCCACCGCGCTCGTTCGTCCCTTGATGACCTTTAGCAGATATTCGGTAATCGACTCCAGCATGCCGCTACGTTCCATCACGCCTCCGAAACACATGCTGCAGATGATGAGCCAGATGGTGTAGAGCATACCGCCCATGCCGCGTGTGCTTGTCAGCGAATCGATGGTGTCCACACCCGTCGTATAGCCCACTTCGCCGAAAGCACATTCGATGGCAAAGTCGAAGCCCTGCGTGAAGCAGACGATGATCCCGCCCAGCAGCATGCCGATGAAGAGCACCATCGTGGCAGCCATTCCCTTGTAGATCAGCACGAACACCAGCAAAGGTAGCAACAGCAGCCACATCGTGATGGGGAAGGTTGCGTTCAGATGATGCTGCATCTCCACGGCGGCATTGGAGTCGATGTCAGTACCTCCTCCGCCTGTGAGGCCTACCACTGTAAACGCCACAAGGGTAATCAGCAGGGTCGGAACGGTGGTGTGCAGCAGGTTCTTGATGTGGGTGAAAAGCGGCACGTCCGAAATGCTCGAAGCCAGGTTGGTCGTCTCGCTCAAAGGCGACATCTTGTCGCCGAAATAGGCACCCGAAATGATAGCACCCGCCACCCATCCGTCCTCCAGTCCAAGGGTTCGTCCGATGCCCATCAATCCCACACCGATGGTGGCGATGGTGGTCCAGCTGCTGCCGATGCAAAGGCTCACCAGGGCGCAAAGCACACACGAGGTGAGCAGCAGCCAACGTGCCGAAATCACTTCCAGGCCGTAGTAGATCATCGTCGGGATGATGCCCGAATGCATCCATGTGCCGCACAGGCCACCCACCATCAGCAGGATGAGGTTGGCCGACATCGAGCGGCTGATGCCAACCACCATCGCATTCTCAAGTGACTGCCAGGACTGCTTATACACCAACATCGAGATGGCGACAACCACACCTGTGCACAGCGTCAGCACCAGTTGCGAGGGGCCGCTCAGCATGCCGTCGCCGAATACCGTGATGCAGTAACTCAGCAGCCCCACGAGCAGGACCACTGGTATCATCGATATGACGACCGACGGCTTCTTTTTCCTCGACATACTATATCTTGAAGGACATACTATATCTTGAAGATTGCCGGCAATGGCAATTCAAATCGCAGGTTCTCGCGGGTCACGGGATGGAAGAACTGCAGGGCATAGTTGTGCAGCATCAGTCGTCCGCAGGGGTTCGACTGTGCGCCATATTTCTTGTCACCGGCAATGGGGCAGCCCAGATCGCTCATATGAACGCGGATTTGGTTCTTTCGGCCTGTAAGCAATTGGATGTCCACCTGGCTGTAGTCGCCCACGGTCTTCAGCACCTTGTAGCGTGTCACCGAGAGCTTGCCCTCCTCGGGGTTGTCGGTCGAATACACCTTCATCGCCTTGTTTTCAGCCAGGTAACTCCTCACCTCGCCTTCCGGCTTGGCAGGGCGTCCCTCCACGATGGCCATGTACATTCGCTCCACCACGTAGGTTGTCCACGAGTCGCGGAACATCTGCTGCACCTCGGCATTCTTCGCAAAGATCAGGATGCCCGAAGTGTATTGGTCGAGGCGATGGCACACGTAGGCGTGCGAATGTCCGTCCTCGGCATACACATAGTCATCGACAATCTGTTGGGCGGTCTTCTCGCGCTTGTTGGGACCTGTGGCTACGGTCAGCAGTCCCGACTTCTTCTCGATCACCACGATGTCGTCGTCCTCCCAGATCACGCGGGCCATGCGGCTCTTCAGGGTAGCGAAGGGGCGTGTAAAGTTGATTACCAGCTCGTCATCGTGCTGGAGTTGTTCGTCAAACTGCGTGGTCACCTGCCCGTTGTGCATCACGTTGCCATGCTGCAGGTAACTCTTGATTTCCGTTCGACTTTTCGGTGCCAGCGTCTCCATCAGGAAGGGCAGAAGTTGGCAGGGTTGGTCGATTCTGTACACCTCTATATGGTCGGGGCCGAAGCGTTGCGGTCCTCTTTTCGAATTGTTTCTTTTCATCCGAATGAATAGTATAATAGTCAAAATACGTATTTGCCGCCGCAAATATACAATTTTTTTCTGAAAAATTTGGCATCTTACGAAAAAAAACATAACTTTGCAGCCAAATATTAACGAAATCGTGTGAATTTTTATATATGAAAGCCAAGAAAATGCACAAAGAGGGTAGCGTGACACTCGTTACGTGTTTCGTTTTCATCCTCTTGGTAGCAGTTACGCTTTATGCGTATCGTGCGCCACATTGGCTATGGATTCTCCTGATGGTGCCTCTGACCATCATCTTTCTCGTCATTGTCAACTTCTTTCGCTATCCCGAGCGACACTACAAGGGCGACAAGGTGCACGACGTCATAGCACCCAGTGATGGTACCATTGTTTGCATCGAAGAGGTATATGAACCTGAATATTTCAAGGATCGTCGCATCATGATCAGCACGTTCATGAGTGTGACCAATGTACATGCCCAGTGGGCTCCCCTAGCAGGTCAGGTGCTCGTCAGTGAGCACGAGGACGGTAATTTCAAGAAGGCCTATCTGCCCAAGGCGAGCAACGAGAACGAGCGTTCGACCATCGTCATCAAGAGCGATGCCGGGCCTACCATCATGATGCGTCAGGTGGCTGGTGCCGTGGCTCGTCGCATCGTCACCTACTATGAGGCAGGCGACCGTTGCGAGGTCGATGGCGAACTCGGATTCATCAAGTTCGGCTCGCGCATCGATGTCTATCTGCCCCTCGATGCCCAGATTCTTGTGAAGCTCAAGCAGACCGTTCGCGGCAACACCACAGCCTTGGCAAAGATTTAAGCAAACATTGAAGATTTAAGAGTTAGCAAACTTCATTGTTAATTGTTAATTGTTCATTGTTAATTATTAATTGTTAATTGTTAATTGTTAAT
>JAZQBS010000086.1:0-2987 GCA_045545875.1 Bacteroidales bacterium | reverse complement strand
GGAAGAAGCGTCCCCGGTATTCCTTGCGTGTGGTGGGGAAATAGAACGAGAAGTGCGTGCCGTCGTCAAAGCCTCCGTGCATATAATGCACCTTCAGGCCAGTTGCGCTGGTCAGGATTACGTCCTCGTCGATGTAGGGATTCTGGAAGACGGTGTCTTCGCACACCCAGTTAAACTTCTGGCCTACAAACGTCCGTGCCTGCATACCAACTGTGCTGCATACCAACACGACAAGCGTGGCAAAACCGAATAAAAGATTCTTTTTCATATAATTGTATGTCGTCAACTGTAATTGTTAATTGTTAATTATTAATTGTTAATTATTAATTGTTATTTGTTTCCGGGTGCAAAGATAATGATTATTTTACATTCCTGTTTCGTCTTTTGGATGTTTTTTTTGTCAAAAACGGAGGAAACGTACATATTTTTGTATAAAAATCAAAAAAAACTTTAAAATTTATCGGAAAATTTGCATAATTGAAACATTCTTAGTATATTTGCCGCGAACCCAAACCAAACCTAAAAACTAACTATGGCAAGAAGAATTTCGAAGTCTTATCTTTGTGCTGTTAAATGCATGTATGCTCTTGTCAAGTTTTTGGACGAAGAAAATCGTGAATGTTCACGGCCTGAAATCTTCGAGCACATGCAGCGACATGTCAACTTCACCTATTGGGAGTCGGAACACATGGGCAGCACCATCCGATGGCAACTCATCACCCGCAACATGGCCTATCATTATCAGCGGGCTGGTCTTCTCACTCGAAGGGAGGAAGTCTATCGGATCACCCCAAAGGGACGCGAGGCCCTGGAACTTGGCGCCGAGGCCATGCAGCGTGAAGTCGATGCCACCATCCCCACTTGAGCTTCATTGAGGGGAACCACGAAAGTAAAAAAGATGCGATCCTTTTCGGAGGAACGCATCTTTTTTTATTAGGGATATTAAGGGATTCTAAGGGATTCTAGGGGATAAGAAGGGACAAATGTTTCTATGGCCCCCATTCTTTACAGGCAAAGGTAACGTCCCCAAATATCCCTTAATATCCCCAACTATCCCTTAATTTCCCTTATATTTTTTTACTCGTTCGTCATCAATAACGCCATTCCAGTTCATGCCGAAGGCGAAGTCGTAGGTATTGCCGTCGGCATCCTTGTAGCAACGCATGTCGCGGGGCGTGTCCTCGGCCTGAGCTTCGACGGTCTCCATATCGGCAGGCATCTGGAAGGGGAGGAGTCCGCTGGGCTCGTAGTTGCCGCAGATGACTTCGAGGATGGCCTGCTTCTGGATGTCGAAGGTCACGAGGATGGCGTCGGCCAATGGCTCAAATTCGGCGGGAACGGTGGGGTTGGTGCTGTTGAGAACCACAATCACTTTCTTCGTGCCCATTGCCTTGCGGGTGTTTTCGACAAGGGTAAGGTCGGGAGCATTGAACGTACGCACGCCCTTGCCGCGATAACTGCGATTGGTGCCTTTCTCGAAGGGTGAACCGCCAGCCAGGCTGACTTCGCGTGCCGTGGTGGCCACATAGTCGCGGTATTGCAGACTGATGGGGTAGTAACCGTTGCCGGGAGCGCTGACCTTGCTGCCCTTGGGGATGAAGTAGTTGTTCACGCCTGCTGCACTTTGTGCCATTTGTGCCAGAACCTTCGGGTCGGTAGGGATAGGTCGGTCGTACATTTGCAGCATCTTGGTCACCACGTCAATCATCGTCTGCTTGTCCTTCAAGACCTCCCCCATGTTGTAGCCGAAGCCGCTGTTGGGTGAGTCGATGAAGACGATGGCAGCATCCGCCTCGTCGGGAGTAGCTACGGGTTTGAAGAACTTGTTCAGCATGTCAGCCTTGACGGGAGTGATGGTGTCGGTGGGGATAACCGAACCCCAGAAACTGTTGTGGGCAGGATAAATGCGCTGGGGCACATAGACCTTCACCTTTTTGCCTTCGCCCTCGGCTTTGAGTGGCAGGGCAGCTTCGTGATTCTTCACCATAACGACGCTCTTCACCTGAGCTTCATAGCCTTTGGCTGTAAATTCGGGGCAACCAACAATGCGGGCCGACTCGGCGGGGTCGAGATAGGGATTCTCGAAGAGTCCCGTCTGGAAGATGTTGCGAAGCAGACGCTCGGCACTCTTGTGGATGCGCTGCAACATTGCCTCTTCACCCATCTGCTGGGCCATCATCTCAAAGGCTTCGAGCACAGGCTTCTTGTCGTTGTTGCCGCCAAACTGATCCACGCCCGCCATCAGGGCCTTGCAGTGACGTTCGGCCACGCTGAGGCCTTCCACGCCATAGGGCTTGCCGCTGTGCACGCCGGGATGGGCGATGTCGGCAGTCACACCCCAGTCGGTGCACACCACGCCATCGTAGCCTGCCACCTCGCGCAACTGTCGTCCAATGATGTCGGCATTGAAGTTGTTGGCAACCACCTCGTTGCTTTGTCCATAACTGATGGTGTAGTAGGGCATGATGGCAGCAGCCTTGCCTGTGTTCTTCAGTTTGAACGCACCTTCGAGGAACGGACGCTTCAGCATTTCGTAGTTGCCATTGGGATAGACAGCATATTGTCCGCGTCCGTAGTGGGCATCACGTCCAGCTTCGCAAGGACCGCCGCCCGGCCAGTGCTTCGCCATGGCGTTGACGCTTTGCAGGCCCCAGGCTCCATAGAGGCGCGCCTCGCCCTCGGAAGTCTGGAACCCGTCGCAATAGGCCTCGGCCATATCTGTGACGAGACGGGGATCCTCGCCGTAGGTGCCGCTGAATCGGAACCAGCGGGGCTCGGTGGCACAGTCGATTTGCGGCGAAAGGGCCGTTGCAAAGCCTAAGGCACGGTATTCGATCGAGGCGATTCGTCCGAACTCGCGCATCAGTTCAGGGTCGAATGTGGCTCCCATACCGAGTTCGTTGGGCCACATCGAGATGTCGCTTCCCGCTCCGGCATTGAATTCCGAATCGCTCTTGCCTCCATGGCGCGGGTCGCTCGAATTGTTG
>JAZQBS010000085.1:0-2029 GCA_045545875.1 Bacteroidales bacterium | reverse complement strand
GCGAGTGCATCGAAGAAGTCCTTGCAAGCCTGATAGAAAGCATCCCAACGAGCCTGATACTTCGAAGCATCGGTGTACATGATATATGGCTTGACATCTTCCGAAACACCCGAGTAATAAGGCTGGCCATCCTTGGGATTGAGGAGCGGCGATGCTGCAAACTGAAGGATACGGGCCTTGAGAGCCATGGCACCTGCCTTCGTCCAACGACCTGTCATCGTAGAAGGATCAGAAGTAACCCAAGGGAAGTTGCTCTCGGCAATGGCGAGATTGAGTTGCTCAACCATGAAGTTGACACACTCCTCTACCGTGCCACGAGGAAATTCTGCAGTTACCTCAGAAATATCGAGGTCATGATCGAGGATAGGAATGCCGCCATAGTGCTGGAATGTATCCCAAAAGCGTGCTACCATCAGGCAGCGTGCCTCGGCAATGAGACGTGCCTTTTCGGTGTCGCTCATTTCGGGAGTAATTGCGATGTTGTTGATAAAGGTCCAGGCCTCACGAATGGCCTTCCACTGGTATTCTCCAAGGAAGCTGAAGAGCGGACCATCGAGATAATCGTTGCGGGAAACGTTAGCTGTCAATGCGCCAGCATAATACTGTCCATAAACGGCTGCACCGTTCCAACCCATGTGCCAACAGTCAGTGAGGGCATCAACTTTACCTGTATAGGGATTGCACACATGCTGGATACGTGAAGTATTGAGGAACGGAAGTCCGTAATATTGCAGGGAATAGATGCCTACAAGGAACTGGCGAGCATATTCGGCATTAGCAAATACGGAGTCCTTGGTAGAGGTTGAATTGGTAGGCATCTCCAGGGCACCGTCACCTAACTCTATCGGATCGGTACAAGCCACAGAACATGTCAGGCCAATAGCAATGACTCCGAGAAATATCTTATTTTTCATATTGTGTCTATACTTTATTATATATATATGAGACTTTGCCTTTGCTTAGAAACCGATATTGAGGGAAACGGTGTAAGTACGCTGAAGCGGGTAAGAGGGAGAACTGGATGCATGGGTCTCGGGGTCGCCCCATTCATATGGAGTGAAGGTAAGGAGGTTGTAGCCCGAGAGGGTCAACTCACTTCTGGTTAGACCAAGGACGCGCTTCATCCAAGGGGTGCAGAAGTCATAACCCAGCGAAACAGTCTTCAGACGCAAGTAGCTGGCATCCTTCTCATAGAGTGTGGAGCCTGCATAGTTCTGCATATTGTTATCCCAGGTTGCACGAGGATAAAGGGCATCCTGCGACTCATTGGAACCAGGTGTCCAAGTATTGTCGACATGATACTGGAGCAGACCGCCCATGATGTTGTCGGCCGAACGGAAGAACGGCTGGCGGAACACGTCGGAAATCGAACGAGTCACGTTCCAAGCAGCAGTAAACTGGGCATTGAATGTAAGTCGCTTCCAAGAGAAACCGACAGTGGTACCAAGCATATACATGGGATCGTCGGTATATCCATAATCGTACGACATATCGCTGGCATCCACCTTGCCGTCACCATTCAAATCGATGAAGACGCAATCGCCAGGCTGAAGCTTATCGCCTACAATCTGCAGAGGGAAGTCCTGACCAAACTTGTCCTTATACTCTGCCTCGGTCTGTGGACCTTCGTAATACTTCCAGAACTTATACTGTGAGCGGGAACCGATACGATGTCCCTTCAAGTACTGATAATCTTGGGTCTGAGGCTTTTCCTTCATTTCGATTACCTCATTCTGGTTATACGATAGGTTTGCCTTGATCCAATAGCGGAAGTCATTGCCAATCTTGTCGTTCCAGTTGAGAGACAATTCCCAACCCCAACTCTTGGTCTCACCAAGGTTGGTCTGAGGCATCTCGAATCCGATAAGTCCTGGGACAGTGTAATCCTGCCAAAGGATGTCGGTACGATGCTCACGATAGTAGTCAAAGCTGGCATTGAGGCGATCGGCAAAGAAGTGCATATCCACACCATAGTCCTGCTTAAGGGCCAAGTCGGAGGCCAAGCGGTCTTAGGAAGACAAAGGGCTAT
>JAZQBS010000084.1:0-2614 GCA_045545875.1 Bacteroidales bacterium | reverse complement strand
CTTCATGGCCTGGAGATGCATCGTCTGAAGCAGAATGGCCGTGGCAACTGGGTGGAATCTGATACCCAGTGGCGCAACGACGACAAGCTAAGTCGGAGGCCAAGCGGTCTTAGGAAGACAAAGGGCTATGACAACTCCTTGGCTCACAGAACGACATGGCTACGATCCGACTTCTTCATGGCCTGGAGATGCATCGTCTGAAGCAGAATGGCCGTGGCAACTGGGTGGAGTCTGATACCCAGTGGCGCAACGACGACAAGCTCACCGATGCCTCTTCGAAGCAGCCGCGCTTCTATACTTATAAGATTGTCGAGATTTTCCAGAACAGCCGCGCTCAATGGGGCAAGAATCCCGAGACTGACGAAATTCGCAAGTGGCTCCTCTCTCCATTCCCACAGACCGAGATCAACAAGGGTTATGGCCTTGTTCAGAATCCAGGTTGGGAGTAATCAGAGAAATTAGGTCCATTTTAAGTTAGATAAAGTACATAATATGAAAACCAAGAATATACTGACACTGACATTGCTTGCAGGGATATGTCTGCCTGCAGTGGCCCAGTATGACATCATAGATTCTGTCGCCTTCAAGGATCAGCGTATCGATGTAGGTGCCAACCGCACTTTCAGTCGCGAGGAGTCTTCGGCCGCCGTCAGCATCATTACCAACAAGGATGTCAACCGTCGTGGAGCCCGCAACATCGGCAACAATATCATCGGACAGGGCAATGGTCTCGTTTCACTGCAGGGTGCTGGTCTCTACACCGTAGCTAACCCTACCTTCTACGTACGTGGCCTGCAAAGTCTCAGCGGTAGCACGCCTCTCATCCTCGTTGATGGAGTGGAGCGTGACATCAACAATGTTATTGCCGACGATGTCGAGAGCGTGAGCATCCTTAAGGACGCAGCTGCCACTGCCCTTTATGGTTACAAGGGTGCCAATGGCGCTATCCTTGTCACAACCAAGCATGGTGCTTATAACACCAAGTCTATCTCGTTCTCTTATGACCACGAGTTCCAATGGCTCACCAACAAGCCTGAGTTTGTGGATGCAGCTACATACGCCAGCGCAGTTAATGAGGCTTATCGCAACCAGGGCGGTACGGCACCTTACAGTGAAGCCGTACTCGAGTCCTATCGTAGCAACGCCAATCCTCTCTATTACCCCAATGTTAACTGGGTGGATGAGACGTTCCGTGATGTGGCGCACATGAATCGCTTCAACCTCACATTCAAGGGCGGTGGACAGAAGTTCCGTTATTACACCGACGTCAACCTGATGACCACCAAGGGACACATCGCTGACCCCAAGGCAGCCAAAGCCTCCTACAATACGCAGGACAAGTATACGCGTGGTACGATGCGTTCCAACTTGGATATCGACTTGACTGACAAGACCATTCTACACACTCATATCTATGGCGTGCTCACCGAGCAGTCCGAGCCTGGTACTCCAGGTAGTGTGAATGATACGCTGTGGTACATGGTGCATCGTGTTCCTTCCAATGCTTTCCCCATCCAGATCGCTAACGGTATCTGGGGCGGCAATGCCACCTACACAACCATGAACCCCTACGCCCAGGCCACGAATGCTGCCTATTACAAGAAACATCAGCGTGCCCTCTATGCTGATATGCAGATCGATCAGGACCTCAGCGGTTTCGTCGAGGGTCTTTCCGCCAAAGCACAGATTGGTTATGACACATGGAGTAATGTATACGAGGATCATACCAAGACCTACCGCTATGGTTCTTATTCCGTAGCGAACTTCACGGGAGGTGTGGTCGATCCTGCCAATGCTACCCTCACCACCGATGGCGAGGAGAGCAACATGGGTACCGGTGCCAATAACAACCAGTGGGTACGACGCTTCATCTTCAATGCGTCGCTCGATTACGATCGTGTCTTTGCCGACAAGCATGACTTCTACAGCCAGTTGAAATGGGATTATGAGTTCAATGATGTGACCGGTACCAATACCTCGATCTATCGCATGAACGCTACCTCTTGGACCCACTATAGCTATGACAAACGCTATAATCTCGATCTTGCCCTTGTCCTCTCGGGTTCCAACCGTCTGGCCAAAGGCAGCAAGTGGGCTTTCTCTCCCACGGCATCTGCCTCTTGGAACCTCCACAACGAGGCATTCCTCAAGGACAACGAGATGATCGACTTCCTCAAGCTCCGTGGTTCTGTCGGTATGCAGCAGCTTGATGTTCTGCCAGGCAGCAACGTGTGGACCTACTACGATCAGTTCTACACCATGAATGCTACATTGTATAACTTCTATTCTACCATGGGCTCTTACTTTGGCAATACCTACATCACACAGGCTGCCACCCAGAGCTTGGGCCGTGAGCATGCAATGAAGTACAACATCGGCCTCGATGCCACCCTCTTCAAGGGTCTCAATGCCAGTGTCGATTTCTACTACCAGCATCGTTATGACATCTGGTGCTCTACTTCGGGCTACTATTCCGCCGTCTTCGCACTTGATGCTCCCTACGAGAATGTCGGTATTGTCAACAGCAAGGGTCTTGAGGTAAGTCTTGATTATAGCAAGCAGGTAGGCGATTGGGCCTTCAATCTCGGTGGTACGTTCAATATGAACAAGAACA
>JAZQBS010000083.1:0-5128 GCA_045545875.1 Bacteroidales bacterium | reverse complement strand
CAGAAGCTGATGAAGCACATCTGTCGCAACGGCTTCGAGCATCATGTTGCCCTTGTGCGTAGCGATGTGGCCGACATCATTGCCGATGCCCTCGAGAACTACCTCGGATGGGATCTTTATGTGCATGAATAATTAGTTTTTTGCCATGCTTAGTCGTTCGTTTTCTGCCATCGTTCTCATCGGCAGCATGGCCTTGTGCTTCACCTCGTGCGGTTCAAAGTACGAGGTGAAGCCGTTGGGCCAGTATAATCTCGTGATTCAGAAGGGCGGTGCCACCCTCGGCTATTCGCCTCAGTCGGGTGTGCAGTTGCTCGAACAGGATGGATACAGGTTCAAGGACTTGAATCGTGACGGCAAACTCGACAAGTACGAGGACTGGCGTCTCACGCCCGAAGAGCGTGCCCAGGACTTGGCTGCCCAGTTGTCGGTCGAAGAGATTGCCGGCCTGATGCTCTATTCTGCCCATCAGTCCATTCCTGGTGTTTCGCGTTCGGGACACTTCATGGGCTCGACCTACAACGGCACAACCCTTGAGGAAAGTGGCTTGACGAGCTCCGACCTCACTGACCAGCAGAAGAAGTTCCTCGGCGAGGATAATCTTCGTGCAGTTTTGGTAACCACTGTCGAAAGTCCCGAAGTCGCTGCCAGGTGGAACAACAATGTGCAGGCCTATGTCGAAGGGCTGGGGCATGGCATTCCTGCCAACAACAGTTCTGACCCGCGTCACACTGTGTCGGCCGATGCCGAATATAACTATGGCGCTGGAGGCACTATCTCGTTATGGCCCTCTTCGCTGGGCATTGCCGCCACTTTCGACCCTGCTGCGATGAAGCGATTCGGTCAGATTGCTTCCCGCGAGTATCGTGCCTTGGGCATAGCTACGGCCCTCTCTCCACAGGTGGATATCGCCACCGATCCCCGTTGGAGCCGTTTCAGCGGCACTTTCGGCGATGATTCCAATCTTGCCACCGACATGGCTCGCGCCTATTGCGACGGCTTCCAGACTTCGCCAGCCGACAAGTCGGTCGAAGGCGCCTGGGGTTATGAGTCGGTCAATGCGATGGTGAAGCATTGGTATGGCTATGGTGCACAGGAGGGCGGTCGTGACTCGCACTTCTGTTATGGCAAGTATGCCGTCTATCCGGGCAATAATCTCGAGGAGCATCTGAAGCCTTTCACCGAAGGTTCGTTCAAGTTGGACGATGGCACGGGTATGGCTTCTGCCGTGATGCCTATCTACAGCATCCTCTGGAACCAGAGTCCGTTGGGCGAAAATGTGGGCGGCAGCTACAGCAAGTGGATGATTGCCGAGCAGCTTCGCGAGAAGTATCATTTCGACGGTGTGGCTTGCACCGACTGGAACATCATGTTCGACAACAATGCTGTCGAGAGTTTCGGTGGCATGTGCTGGGGTGTAGAGAATGTGCCCGTGGCCGAACGTCACTTCATGATTCTTGAGGCGGGTGTCGATCAGTTTGGCGGACAGAACGACAAGGGCCCTGTGCTCGAAGCCTATCAGATGTGGGTTGACAAGTATGGCAAGGAGAGCGCCGACCAGCGTTTCCAGAAGTCGGCTTATCGTCTTTTGCTCAATGTCTTTCGCGTAGGTCTGTTCGAGAATCCTTATCTCGATCCTGCCGAAACGACTGCCATTGTCGGTTGCCCCGAGTATATGGAGGCCGGTTATGACGTTCAGCAGAAGTCGGTGGTCATGCTGAAGAACCACAAGCAGACGCTTCCCGTGGCCGAGAAGAAGAACGTCTATGTCCCCAAGCGTCACTTTGTCAAGTCGATGGGCTTCTTTGGTCCGACGGGCGAGGACAAGTGGGACTATCCCATCAGCCTCGACCTCGTGAAGAAGTATTACAACGTGGTCGATGACCCGAAGGATGCCGACTTTGCCCTGGTGCTCATCAACGAGCCTTCGTCGGGTGCTGGTTACGATGTGGCCGATCGCAACAAAGGAGGCAATGGTTATGTGCCCGTCAGCCTGCAGTACAATGACTATACTGCCACCTACGCCCGCAAGACCAGCATTGCTGGTGGCGACCCAAAGGAAAATTTCACCAACCGTTCTTATCGCGGCAAGACCGTCAAGACAGCAAACAAGGACGATATGAAACTCGTACTCGACACCAGGAAGCTGATGGGTAGCAAGCCTGTTGTGGTTGCCCTCAACACGGGTCGTCCTGTCGTGGTATCTGAGTTCGAGGGTGCGGCCGATGCGCTGTTGCTCACTTTCACGGTCGAGAATCAGGTGGTCCTCGACATCATCAGTGGCAAGGTTGAGCCTTCGGGCTTGCTCCCTATGGATATGCCTGTCAGCATGAAGGCTGTCGAAGAGCAGTACGAGGACGTGGCTCACGACTTCGAATGCTACAAGGATGCCGATGGCAACACCTATCGTTTTGCCTACGGTTTGAATTGGAGCGGCGTCATCAACGACGCCCGTGTGCAGAAGTATGCTCATAAAGGGAAATGAAGGGATATCCTTTAAAATCCCTAAGTATCCCTAATTATAATCCATGCGCTCCTACGCCAAAATCCTCCTCCTTCTTCTCATCCCCATGGCCTTGGTCGTGGGGTATGCCTTGTCGTCGCTCGAGATTGGCTCGGGCGACGTTATGCTTGAAAAGGCGGACCTGTCGGGTGTAAGGCGGTTGTTCCCGATGTTTTTTGCCGAGTTGGACGAAACGCCACCTTCTTCGCCGGCACCACCTATAGTGCCTAGAGATACCATTGTTCCTATAGATACTATGGCGTCTATACTTCCTATAGCTCCCACTGACACTGTCCCCCAGGACTCATTACCCACTCCCACCGAAGAAACTCCTCTCCAAGAGATCAAGGTACATAAGCCCGACCTCAACAAATACCGCATCATGATCTTTGGTGACTCGATGCTCGAATGGTTGGCCAAGCGCTTGTGTGATTATACACTCGAGAATGGCTACGACCTGTCGAGCATCATCTGGTACAGTTCCTCCACCAAACTTTGGGCTACCACCGACACCCTGCAATACTTCCTCGACCGCATTCAGCCCGACTATGTGATGCTTTGCCTGGGCGGCAATGAGTTGTTTGTTCGCGATTTGTCGAAGCGCGAGAAGTACATCGACACCATCGTCAAGCGCATCGGCGACTGTCCTTTCCTCTGGATTGGTCCACCCAACTGGAAGAAGGACACGGGCATCAACGACCTTATTCGCCAACGGGTAGGTGAAGGCCGTTTCTTCGACAGTCGTGACCTCGAACTCGATCGTGCCGAGGACAATATGCATCCCACACGCAGTGCAGCAGCACTGTGGATGGACACCATTGCCATTTGGCTCAGCAGTTCCCAAGCAAGGCATCCGCTCAAGATGGACCGGCCCACCCAGTCACGTCGGCGAATCTATCACCAGTATATGCTTCGCCCTCCTCGATAGCCTATGTTGCTTTTCTCCGACATCACCTTTTGGCTGGTATTTATTTTTTTCCTGGCCATCTATGCGTTCATCCGTCGTTACAGTCGGGTGGGCATGGTGCTCTATGTCGCGGCGTTCAGCCTGTTGTTCTTCTACTTGGCCAACGGGTGGCTGATGGTGCTGCTTCCGGCGGTGGCATTGGTGGCATGGTGGGCAGGCCGTATGTTGGCGGCTATGCATCGGGAGAGAGGTGACGCTGTGTCCCATAGTTGGAAAGACCGTCTGGTGCTCACATCGGCCATCCTTATCATCTTGCTTCCGCTTCTTTACTTCAAGTATTCCAATTTCTTCCTGTCGTCCATCAATGCTGTTTTCTCTAGCAACTTCGGTTTGCTCGATGTGGCGCTACCTGTCGGCATCTCCTTCTTTACCTTTCAGGCCATCAGTTATGTGGTCGATGTCTATCGCGGCAGGTTCGCGATGCAGGTCTCTCTGCTGGAATTCCTCTTCTATCTCTCGTTTTTCCCCTTGCTCCTGGCAGGACCCATCACCCGTGCCCATATCCTGTTGCCTCAGGTCCGCAAACCTGTTGCCATTTCCGAGCGGTGTCTATATATGGGCCTGTGGCTTGTGATGATCGGGCTCGTCAAGAAGTGTGTGATTGCCGATTACATTGCCCAGTACAACGATTGGGTCTTCTCAAGTCCTGCCACCTATTCGGGTTTCGAGTGCGTGATGGGCATCCTCGGCTATACGGTGCAGATCTATTGCGACTTCTCGGGCTATAGCGACATAAGCATCGGCATTGCAGCGCTGATGGGTTTCCATTTGCTCGAAAACTTCTCGTTCCCCTACAGTGCTCCCTCTCCATCCGAATTTTGGCATCGTTGGCACATCTCGCTCTCCACATGGTTCCGCGACTATGTCTATATCCCGTTGGGGGGCAATCGTTGTTCGCGCGTACGTACCTATTTAAATAATATAATAACAATGCTTGTTGCCGGCCTTTGGCATGGGTCCACGTGGATGTTCGTACTTTGGGGTGGCATCCACGGGTTGGGACTCGTGGTGCATAAGGCATTCAAGCCATTGCTCGGCCGTCTGCCCGACAATCGTTGGTCGAATGGTCTTTCCGTCGTCCTTACTTTCATCTTCGTGGCCATAGCCTGGGTCTTTTTCCGTAGCGAGAGCGTAGCATCAGCATGCCAGCTGCTCTCACGTTCGGTCGTCGACTTCGACATCGCCTATCTCATCCCGTTTGTCAAGGCGCGCCCCTGGTGGTGCGTGCTCACCCTCGTCCCTCTTGCCGCGCAGGCTATCGGCCGTCGTGGCTTCCTGAGGCTGCAGACCCGTTTCATTCTCTTGCCTTGGATCGTCAAGTTGCTCTTGTTTTTGCTCACCATACAGTTGATATTGCAGTTCCAGACCAGCAATGTCCAGCCTTTTATCTATTATCAGTTCTGATTTTTTACTATTCACGCTACATTTTTCAACACGATTTCAAGCGCTATCGATTGCATTTTTGTCATACATATGTGCCAAACAAGTCTTTTGTTTGGCCTTTTTTGTGGGAAAATGAAGATTTTTTGAAAAAAGTCTGCAAATAATTTGGAGGCATACGAAAAATCCCCTATCTTTGCACCCGCTTAAACGATGAGACGGTAAGTCGAGCGGTTAAGCGACGATCTTTGAAAGAGTGAAATCTTGACAAAGCGTTACTG
>JAZQBS010000082.1:0-6470 GCA_045545875.1 Bacteroidales bacterium | reverse complement strand
GGACTATCATCGTTTAATAGTCCGCGTGCAATAATAAGGAACCGCCGTATGCCGAACGGCACGTACGGTGGTGTGAGAGGTCGGTAAACGTGAAAGTAGGAGATAAACGTCTACGATTAGCGTTTACCTCCTACTCGATTCTATGGAATAATACTATTTATAAATCGAAGATTATGCAAGGTTGAAAAGTATTGTTGGTGCAGAAAAATGTCCTTATCTTTGCGGCGTTAAATTGTGAAATGGAGAGAATGATCCCGAAGTTAGGATAAATTAACAAAGGTGTATCAATATTGGTAACACCTTGGCTCTATCTTTGCGGCAGAAATAATCACATTGACGATACGAAGCAGTATGGATAAGCATGACAACCAGATGAAGATGATGGAGGTGGCCGATACGGTGACCTATGAGCCCTATAGTACAGGTGGTAAGATTGGTACGATGATTCCGACAGGTATGGCCGGTGCTGTGGAGAATGTGCTTTACGCAATAGAACAGGAGAAAGGGCCGGTGGACCAGTGGGTACGCCAGCAGTTGGGTTTTTACACCGTCGAGGAGTTGCAGCGTGTATTGAGCGCCGAACAGATCGATGGCGTGGCAATGGCCATCTTCCAGATGGGGCGTGGTCGTGGTTTCATCCTCGGCGACATGACGGGTGTGGGCAAGGGACGCCAGTTGGCAGCTATGATCAAGTGGTCATTGCTGAAAGGTAGGACACCCGTCTATGTGACCGAGCGTTCGCTGCTCTTCTCTGATATGTATCGCGACCTGAACGACATTGGCTGCGGGTTCCTACGTCCCTTCATCCTCAATGCCGACCGCGAGGCTAAGGTCACCGACCTTCAAGGCAATGTGGTGTACGACCTGCCTACACGTAATGAGATGGAGTATTTCCGTCAGTATGGTGCATTGCCCCAAGGCTACGACTTTTTGATGCTGACCTATTCGCAGCTGATGCGCCGTGAGAGCGCCAACTGGAAAGTAGCGCGTGTACGCAATTTCATCAAGGATACTTATCTCCTGATGGACGAATGCCACAATGCGAGCGGAGACAAGAGCAACGTGGGTAGTTTCTTTCGCGAAGCTGTTCAGCAGGCCCGAGGTGTGTGCTACTCGTCGGCTACTTATGCCAAGTACCCTTCGTCCATGCCGCTCTATGCGCTCAAGACGGCCATCGGCGATGCCAAGATCGGTGCCGATCAACTCATTGAGATTGTCGAACATGGCGGCCCTATACTGCAGGAGGAACTGGCCAAGGGCCTGACTGAATCGGGCTGTATGACACGTCGGGAACGCGATATGAGCGGCGTGATACGCGAACTGCGGATCACTTCCGATGAAGATGCCGTGTCCCGTTGTCGACGTCGCTATGATGCGGTAATCGAAATCGTGCAGGACCTCTATGACTTGCAGGAGCGTTTCATCGAGCCATACCTCAAGACAATCGATGCCGAGGAGGTATTGCGCCGAAAGTGCAACCTGGATGAATTAATGCCTTTGGAAGAAGATACCATCAATGTGGTCTATGATCGTTTCTCAAAACGAATGACTCCCATCGTCCAGCAATTGCTGATGGCCACCAAGGCAGAGGATGCCGTGAAGACCACCCTCGATGTGCTCCGCAGTGGAAAAAAGCCCATCGTGCAAATCAATCATACGATGGAGGCGCAACTCGCAAGTCTCGCCAAGGTGGGTGACGTCTTGCCTTCGGCCGAATTTGCATTGGTACTTCATAGAAGCCTGAGTGGTATGCTCTGCTACAGTGTGACAGGTTCAGGCATTAAGCCGAGCAATGTTCGAGAAAAGGAGCGTGCTCCTCACTACAAGTGCGACGATGTGATCAGCATCTACGAACTCGATGCGGCCTTCCCCGGAGGTGAGGTATTGGAGGCCTACGAGAGCATCCGCCGTCGAATCGACCGGACGTTGACTGGTCTGCCGCTCAGCCCAATAGATTATTTCGTGAAGCGCATAGAGCAGGCAGGATATAGCGTAGGTATTCTGACGCAACGGCACCTCGGCCTGCTGTTGCACGACGATGACAATGGTGCCACCTGCGTGAGATGCAAAACCAGCAACAAGAAACGACTGGCTGCCGACTTCAACAACGGAAAGATTGACGTCTTGCTAGGCAACCGAATGATGAGCACGGGCATCTCGCTCCACAACAGCCCTGAGTTCGAGGATACGCGTCAGCGTGTCGTCATCACTTGGGAACTGCAGGACAGCGCCGACCGACAGACACAGTTCGACGGACGTGCCGACCGTACGGGCCAACTCGACCATTGCCATTACATCACCCTCTCGTCGCCCATCCCTGCCGAGCAGCGCTTCCTGATGATGAACGAACGTCGACAGCGTTCGCTCAATGCCAATGTGACCGCCAATCAGAAGACCGACTCTCCCTACGAGAACATCCTCAATCGTTATGGTTCGCGTGTGGTCAAGGAGTTCCTGCTCGACCACCCCGAGATGGCATCGTTCATCCCCGATATGCCCGAAAGATTTGCCGACGAAGAAGAGCATTTCAATCTGGTGCGTATCTTCATGAACTCTCTGGCCTTGGTGACCTGCCGCGACCAGGAAGCGTTGCTCAACGAGGTGATGCAGCGCTACCACGACCTGCTGGATTACCTGAACGAGAACGGCGAGAACGAACTTGAAGCGAAGGTGATGCCGCTGAGGGCCACCTTGCTCCATCGTCAGGTCTTTGCAGCGGGCAAGGACAAGAACGAAGCACGGAGTGTGTTCGAACAGGACGCCTGGCTCGATGAAATCGAAGTGGATGTGCTTCGCAAACCCATGACGGTATCTGAGATCAAATGGATGAAGCAGTCGTTGGCTTATGGCAAGATAGTGAACAATCGGCTCGACGAAGCGAAAGAAGAGAAGGTGAAGAACATCCTCATACGCTATAAGCAACTGCGACTGGTGGCAGCCCGAAAGCTTGCCGAACTGACACGCTATACCGACCCAGGCGAGAAGGCAAAATATACGCCCAAGCGACTTGAGGAACTGAAACGTCAAGCCTATGACATGGATGCCCAGGAACGACAGATCGCGAAGGTGGAGGAAGACATCAGGAACATCAAGCGCGAACTCCTGATGTTTTCACCTGGACAGGTGGTGGGCATCCCGATGTCACTCTTCGAGGATGGTGTCATCGAGGATGCCAACATGATCGACTTCGTTTCGATAGGCATCTTCCTCGGCTATCGCCTGGCAAGTGGCAGGTTGTCTCGCTCCAACATCAAGGCTGTCTTTGCTGTGAACGACGGACGCCGCAAACTCGAGATCCCGTTCACCGAGCAAGCCATCCTTTCCACCATCAGTCGTCAGACCAGCCTCGACGTCTTCCGTCGTCGTGTGCATGGATTCGACCTGAAGCAGTGGGACAGCATCCGTCCCAAGCGTACGCGCGAAATAGCCTATGTCGTCACCGGCAACATCTTGCAGGGTATAGCGCAGGCTCGCCGCTTCGGCGAAAACGTTCGCGATCATCGGCAGCGACTGCTGGCCCAGAGCAAGGGCCACGGCCATCTGGTCACCTATTCCGACGACAGAGGAGCCTTGCGCCACGGTTATCTGATGCCACGCATCTTCAGGCCTCGCGATTTGGCGATGATGAATTTGAACCCGAAATAATGAGTATTAACTATTAATGACGATTTGCGAATGAGAACGAAAATGACATTGGCACAGGCCTTCGAGAACATTGTTGGTTTTGCCAAAGGGAGTCAGTTGGATGATTCGTTGTTGGTTTCGATCAAGAATGAGACCAACTACATCAAGCGAAAGTTCGATATCAATCCGATGGAATGTGTCATCTTGGCTGTTTTGCTCGATGACGATACGGTGATGACGCGCCGCGAAATAGCAAATTTCCTCGAGTGTTCGAGCCTCAAGGTCCTTGCTTTGCACGACTGTTTCGAGCACTTGCGCCGTAAGAAGATGATTTATATTTCCTGTCACGAGTATATGAACGATCGCAGAGGTTGGCGTCTCTGCAAGTCGGTGCTCAATGCAGTGAGTAACGATGCCTCATTCAAGCCGTGCGACCTCAGCACCTACTCGGCTTACGATGTGTTGCACGATATTCGCGAATGGCTCAACACCACCGACAATGACAGCGAATACTACGACACCATGATCGATGACATCATCGACTTGCTTGCCAACACCCAGCATCTCGAATTTTCAAGGCTGCTGGCGTCTTATCCTCTCACGCCGGCTGAACTTGTGATGTTTCTGATTGCTGCCGCTCGCCTTGTCTTCTATCGGAATAGTTACATCAATTCTCCCTATTATGAGGATATCCTCGACGGGTCGGGTGATACTTACGACATCTGCAATGGTATCAACGCAGGTACGAGCGACTTGGTCAAATTGGGTCTGATGGAGAACGCCACGGTCGATGGCATGACCGAGCCCGATAGTTTCCAAATCACCGACCGTGCCATTAAAACGGTGCTCAAGGATTTCAACATCAGCCTTGAGACACGAAGGGCTGCCACACCCAACAACCTCATCCTCCCCGAAAAGCTTACACCCAAGGAGCTCTTCTACAACGATGATGAACAACGTCAGGTCAATCGTCTGATGGACTTGTTGAGCCCCAAGACATTCGGCGAAGTGCAGCAACGTTTGAAGGACAGCGGTATGCGTACGGGCTTCTGTGTCCTGCTCCATGGCGTGCCTGGCAGTGGCAAGACCGAGCTCGTCAATCAGCTCAGTATCGCTACAGGGCGTCCCGTGATGGTGGCCCAGGTTTCGCAACTCATCTCCAAGTGGGTGGGCGACTATGAGAAGAATATCTCCGAACTCTTTGAACAGTATGCTTCATTGGTTGCCAAGAGCAAAGTTTGTCCCATTCTGCTCTTCAACGAGTGTGATGCCATCCTGAGCCGTCGCAATGAGCAAGGCGGAGGCGACGCGGTGGGGAAGATGTACCACAGTGTGCAGAACATCCTTCTCGAACAGATGGAGAAACTCAACGGCATCATGATTTGCACCAGTAATATGCCCGGCGCCCTCGACAAGGCTTTCGAGCGCCGTTTCCTCTTCAGCATCGAGTTCCACAAGCCGCAGAAGGATGTCAAGGCGAAAATCTGGCGTGCCATGATGCCCGAAATCAACAAGAAGACGGCTCAGGCTCTTGCAGCGCAGTATGACTTCAGTGGCGGTCAGATTGAGAACGTGGCTCGCAAATATGCCATCGACGGTATCTTGGGCGATCTTGAGCAGACCGACCGCTTGACCGAACTGACCACCTTGTGCCGCGAAGAGCGCATCAACGACACAATGAGTGACCGTCGCCGTGTCGGCTTTGTGGCGTGAGGAACGAGAACAATGAAGTGATTACTAATCTGTTAACCATATAACCAATTTAACTATGATGATTACCATTAAGAACAGCAATCCGTATCTGATGTACCGCATTCACAACTATTTCCACAACAAGGGTGTGCAGTGCATGCTCTGCAACGACGACACCGAGGTCTCGCTCTTCGGACTTGACCACGATGAGGTTGAACTCTTGCTGGCCGCTTTCACCAAGCACTTCCACTTGAAACCGGCCACAACGCTCGCCATGGCCTCATAAGCGATGGCCGATAAGCATTAATCCGTTCACTTCGCTTGGCGGTGAAATCTATCGCCGCCAAGCATTAACAACCAAGAAGATGATTGAGCAGGACAGATGCCCTCACGGCAAACACGGGAGGCATATAGAAAGCAGTGAAGATTTGGTGTTCGAGAACATTATTCACACACACGATCCTATGCCTTTTAAAACTCCGACGTTAGTCCAAGTGAAAGTCATGGAGGGCACAGATGCTAAGCGTGTCATCCAATGGTATGAAGATAACGGCTACATCTTGACAGATAGTTCAGCGGGAACGACGAAGTTTTATTTCTTCGGTGAGTGGTTCGAAATCACGGCAACTGATTACTATTTTGTGAAGAAGACGGCACTGAGCGAATGGGAGAAGGAGAAACATGGAATTATTCAATCATTTCAAACAAGAGATAGATATGATTCAGGTGAGAAAGACGGATGACGTGAAAGCCACTGGCACTGGCGCTGCCGACGTGGAAGCGTGGACGATCGGTGACGTGTATCAGAACCGTGAAATGGTCTTGGCTCATCCCGAGCAATTTGGCGGAATCGTCACAAAATTTGTTGCTGGTGGCCTCTGGGCTTGTGCCTACAAGCGAGAAGTCAGCATCTCTCAATTGGTGCAATGTTGGCAGCACGACGAATTCCGATACAAGTGCCCTGATTGTGGCCATGAGACTGTGATCTATTTTTTTGCAGGACGTGTCAACAGTGGTGGCTATCGGGAAATCCGTGTCTATTGTCCCGAGTGTGATTGCGGGTACAGCATCCGCGACCCTCAAGGGCTTCGCAATTGGACCGTCATGAGAGACATCCCCAAGGCAAAGTCAACAAAGAGTCAAACACATTAAAA
>JAZQBS010000081.1:0-61149 GCA_045545875.1 Bacteroidales bacterium | reverse complement strand
CCGCTTGGCCTCCGACTTCCATCGAGAAACTGATGCGCAGCCATCGCAACAAAGGCTATGGTGCCTATCCAGGCTATCACATTTATGTACGGCGCGATGGTACCCTGTTCTATTGTCGTCCTGTTGCTGAACGTGGTTGCCACGTGAAGGGCTACAACACGAACAGCATCGGCATATGCTATGAGGGCGGTCACTCGTGCAGCCCCGATGTCAAGTACGAGGACAACCGCACTGCCGAGCAGATGGTTGCTCTGGACGAGGTGCTGCGCATCCTTCACGAGATCTATCCCGAGGCTCGCATCGTGGGACATTGCGAACTCAATCCCCACAAGGCTTGTCCTTGTCTCGATCCTCCTGCCTCAGTCGAGTACGCGTATATCTTTGAATAGGGAGTTAACGGGAGTTAGCGGAAGTTAGCGCCCAAGGGCGCGGGAGTTAACGGACGATACCTTCGTCTAACCCCCAGTTCCGTCCCTGTTACTATCGTCCGTTAACTCCCGTTAACTCCCGTTTACTCCCATTAACTCCCTTAAGAACAATGAAACATATCGTAGAGAGCGTGGAGGAGATGTACCACGCACGACAGCCAACTGGCGAGGTAATAGTCGATGAAGTCATCAACATTCTGCGCCATTACAAGCTCATCTATCCTGAGGATGTGGCGCTGCTGATGGATGTCAAGGTTCGAGACCTTCGCTCTGCCTGGTATATGCTGACAGGTACACGGCTTGTGGATGTGATCACCCATTGGCGAGTACTGCAGGCACAGGACTGGCTTCGCAAGCGCCTCGGAGAACTGTACGCCGAGCGCTGCACGAAAAGTGATCTTGTCAAGTTACTCAAAGAGACAGCCCGTCGCTGCGGATGGAGGTCAGAAGTAGTGATGTCGCACGTCTTCAAGCGCTTTTGCGGGTGCACTGCACTAGATTGGGTAGTGCAGGAACAGAAGACCCTCTAAATCCCCCTGCTTAGGGGGACTTACAGCCTGGTCCGAGCTTAATTCCTCCCCCTAAGCAGGGGGATTAGAGGGGGTCCTTAATCTCAATTGGAGGAAGCACTCTGACGGCCGACAGAGTACTTCCTCTGTTTACGCAAGTATTATGACGGCCGACAAAGTATGCGATGCTACGGGATGGAATACTACAACGGCCGACAGAGTATGCGATGCTACAAGATGGGGTACTACAACGGCCGACAGAGTTCCCGATGCTACGGGACGGAGTACTCTCGCGGCCGACAGAGTGCTTGCTACAACTGCGGAAATACTCTCTCAGCCGACAAAGTACTTCCGCAATTTGCGCAAATATCGTGACGGCCGATAAAGTATTTTCCTCTACGAGAAGAAGAACTCCAACGGCCGACAAAGTACCCGACTCTACGGGATAGAATACTCCAACGGCCGTCAGAATACCCAATGCTACAAGATGGAATACTCTCACGGCCGCCAAAGTTCGTAAGCTGAAAAAATCAATTTTATCAACAAAATCAACTTTATCAATTATCAATTTTATCAATTTGTACTTGATAGCATCATTCCTTTGGAGCATAAAACGCACTATACAGAAATTTCCATTGAGCGACCAAAACTCGTTCAATGGAAGTTATTTGTTTGGATTTTTTCAAAAAACCGCCAATTATTTGTTTGGATTTTTTCATTTTCTTGGCTAGGATTGGTTATGCCGCGATAGAATAAAGCACTCTGTCGAACAACAGAGTGCTTTATATGATTAGGGACATCAATCCGTAGGATTCCACTGCATGAACCAGCGCTTCTGGTCCTCGTAGGCATATTGAAATAACGTGCCTCGGTAGCAAGGTAAGCATTATTTGACCGAAGCGCAACGTGCCTCGTAGAAGCTGCGGAAGTCGCTCCAGCGGTAATAGGGATAATTTGTGGTGGGCACGGGCAGGCTGGCTTCGCAACCATTGAGGAGGCACTTGACGAGCACGTCGTCGGCGCCACCCTTGCCGCGATAGAAGATGAGCTGGATGTTGCTGGCCTTGCAGGTGTTCCAGTTCTGGTAGCAGTTCTTCACCTCGTAGGGATCCTCGGGATCGCGGTCGGCACCATTGATGCCCATCAGGACGGTGAGGGGACCGATGCAGGTGTCGTGTCCGAAACGCAGGTCGGCCACGCGCTTCACACGGCCCGAGATGACAGCATCGGCCTTGGCGATGATGTCCTCGAGGATGGGGATCATCTCGTATTGCGGACCGAAGACCCACGAATAGGAGCCGAGGTTGGAAGCCTCCCATTCGCCGACCAACTCCTCGTCGCTGACGATGCCGTCCATCATGCCCTCGTGACCGATGCTGGGCAGCGAGGTGTAGAGGTTGAGGAGTTCGCTGCCGATGCGTCCGGCGTTGCCCTTCAGGCCCTCGGTGCTGGTGAAGACGCGGGCAGTGATGTCCTGGCGCAAGGTGCTCTCGTGCTTGAACTGGTCGCGATGCTGTTCGAAGCGCGGACGCACTCTCGGGAACTCACGTCGGGCAGGATTCTGCCTGTCGGTGGGCACCACGCCATCGAGCGTGAAGCGCGACGACTGTTCGCGTATCTCGAGCTTCGGATTGCACTGAACGAGCTCCTGGCAGAAGGCCGACATGCTGATGACGCAACGTCCCGACAAGGAGGAGATGGCGAGCACGTCACCACCTTTTTTGAACACCTCGGGGAAACGGTTGTACATGGTGCGTGCAATGCCCTGATGCTGCTGCCAGCCCACTTCGGTAAGTTCGCTCACACCCGTCATCAGTTCGTCCTTGACGGCCATGAAGCTGTCGCAGAACTTCTCGCCGCGCGGCGTGAGCTGATGCTGCTGGCGTGCCGTGGTGAGCAGCGTGTCGAGGTAATGGTAGAGATGGTCGCTCCAATAGTAGCGCGAGCCATGACGTGCGTAATGGCTGATGTAGAATGCCTTGTAGCCCTTGGGCGCCTTGGTGAGGCGCACGTCCTCCTGCCTGTAGGGATAGTCGTTGCCATACGCCTTGCGCGGAATGGCCTTGAGCTGGTCGAGAGCCGAAACGCTTTGTCCCCACGCCATCACGGTCATGAGGCAAAGCATCATTGGAATAAGAAATCGTTTCATTGTATTAGAAGTTTATTAGTTGACAGGAGTTAGCTGGAGTTAACGGGAGTTAGCGCTAAAGCGCGGGAGTTAACGGACGATACCTTGTTCCCGTTCGGTCACGTCCGAGAGAAGCGCCTTGTATATATATTGGGACCCAAGAGACATACGTCCGTTAACTCCCATTAACTCCCGCTAACTCCCATTAACTCCCAGAAATTATTCAGTAAGCAGGGCGTCTGCCAAGGCTTCGAGCTGCGGGATGTCGGCCTCCTTCATCGACGACTTGATGGTCACCATAGGCTCAACGATCCTGACGTTCTTCATCGGTTCGAGCAGGGCCTTCATCGCCTTGCCTGCCGAGGGAGCCCAGCTGCCGTTCTCGACGATGGCAACGGTGCGGTTCTGATAGGCCTTCATCTGCAACTTCCACAAGAAGAAGTGCATGGGTGGGAAGACGTCGCCGTCGTACGACGAAGCGCAAACCACCAGTTTGCCCATACGGAAGGCATCCTCGATGGCCTCGGCCATATCGTCGCGGCAGAGGTCGGTGACAGCCACCTTGCCTGCACCCTTTGCCTCAAGGATCTCGGCAAGCTTCTCAGCCACCTTGGCGGTGTTGCCATGGATGCTGGCATGAGCCACGAGCACGCCTTGGGTCTCGACGTCGTACTTGCTCCAGATGTTGTAGAGACGCAGTGCTTCGGTCATCTTCTCACCTGTGAGGATGGGGCCGTGCAATGGGCAGATGGTCTCGATGTCGAACTTGCCGGCCTTCTTGAGGGCGGTGCTGACAGGAGCGCCATACTTGCCGCAGATGTTGAAGTAGTAGCGGCGAGCCTCGCATGCCCAGTCGTCGGGATCGGCATCCTTCACGCCGAACTTGCCAAACGCATCGGCCGAGAAGAAGACCTTCTCCTCGGGGCACCAGGTCATGATGACCTCGGGCCAATGCACCATCGGAGCGGTGATGAACTGCAGGGTGGTCTGACCCAACGAAAGCACGTCGCCTTCCTTCACGGCCTTGGTGCCAGCAGCGTCGAACTTCTCGTCGAACTGTGCAGCAAACTGCAGGGCCTTGGCCGAAGCCACGATGACAGCCTCGGGATAGCGGGCACGGAATGCGCCCACCGAACCACTGTGGTCGGGCTCGTAATGCTGGGCAATGAGGTAGTCGGGCTTGCGGCCATCGAGGGCCTTCTCGAGCTTGTCGAGCCACTCGTCGGTCTTGCGCTTATCGACGCTATCCATCACGGCAACCTTCTCGTCGAGGATAACGAAGCTGTTGTAACACATGCCTTCCGGCAAATCATACTGGCTCTCGAAGAGCTCCAATTCGGGATCGTCACACCCGATGTACTTGATCTTTTCGGTCATAATATTGTAGTAAAAGGGTTATTAAAGGGGAGTAAAAGGGGAGTAAAAGGGACGATACCTTCGACTGCCCCTTATTTTTTAATATTTTTCATCTTTTTAAAACTACAAGCAAGGAAGCGCGCGCAGATGCGCCTCGATGGTCTTGCCCAGGCGGATATGGCCGGCATTGTTGGGATGCAGGCGGTCGTAGCGCACGGTCTCGGGCTTGGGTTCGGGCTCGGCGAAGTAAATGCCGTGCTCAGGCTCCATGGGGAAGAGGCCGGAGTCCTGATAGAGGTCGATACAGGGCACAGCCCAGTACTGGCACGCCTGACGCAGCACATTCATATAATCCTCGATGTAGAGGCCCTGCACGTTGGTGAAGTCCTCGTCGGGCTGCACGTTGAATTTATTCTTGGCGGGGTCGCTGAAGTTGGCGTAGGCGCGGTGAATGGGCGTCATCACGATGATCTGCTTGGTCGGGTAGTTATGCTTCAGCCAGGAGAGGCACATGTTGATGCGGCCGCAGAAGGTCGTGTCGTTCATGCACCACTCGCGATGACGGGCAGCCACCATCTTGCCGTTGCGGTTGCAGATGGTATCGCGTTCGGTGAAGAAACGGCCGATGGGGATGCCGTGGTTATAGTCGTTGGTGCCAGCCCAGATGAAGATGGCATCGATGGTGGTGCTGTCGGTCTGCTGCATCAGCTTCGCCTTCTCCAGTATCTGATGCCACTGGTGTCCGCTGCGGGCATAGACGCGCGGCTCGATGCCGAGCGAATCGCGCAGGTAGTCGTAGTAGTGGTACGTGGCGGCACGATTGTTGGGGTCGGTCATCGAATCGCCCAGGAATGCGCAACGCTTGCCTTGCCACTGTGCCATGCAGGCAAATGCAGTAAAAAGGCAAAAGAGTAGGGTCAAAAGATTCCTTTTCATGTCAATATTCTATCTCGTTAAGAACTCCATTTGAAAATGTGCGGTGCAAAGATAATCATTTTGTTTGCTCGCTCCAAATTTTTCGGGGGAAAATGAAATCGAAAAACACTTATATTGTCATTCCTAATAATCAAACGACACTTTTTTGGCCAAAATTCTTGGAAATGTGTATTACAAAGGCCCTGAAAATTCTTGGAAATGTGTATATTCGCAGCATCAAAAAATCTTGGAAATGTGCAATAACGGATAAAACGAATACAAAATGAAACGTAAAATCTATCAAACCATGCTTCGATGGAAACATGAGAGTCAAGGTAAGTCGGCATTATTTATAGATGGAGCCCGACGTGTAGGCAAGAGCTATATCGTGGAGGAATTTGCGAAAAAAGAATACAAGAGCTATGTCCTAATTGACTTCAATAATACGACACAACAAGTTCGTGACCTCTTTATGGATTTGACCAATTTGGACAACTTTTTCTTATATTTAGGCCTCATTGCTGGAGTTACACTCCATACAAGGGAAACACTTGTCATATTCGATGAAGTGCAACTCTATCCTAAGGCGCGTGCTGCCATCAAATATCTTATAGCAGACGGGAGATATGACTATATCGAAACCGGATCTCTAGTCTCAATTGGAAGGAACACGAAAGGCATAGTAATACCTTCGGAAGAAGAACATATCAAAATGTATCCCATGGACTTCGAGGAGTTTCTGTGGGCGTTGGGGGAAGAAAGGTTTATGGACTATATACGATTGCAGTTCAGCAATCGAAAACCGATGGGACAAGATATGCACCGCAAAGCCATGACATGGTTTCGTCAATATATGATTGTGGGTGGTATGCCTCAGGCCGTACTTGCATATTCAAAAACTCGTGATTTTAATCAGGTAGATCGTATCAAAAGATTAATCCTATCTCTTTATCGTCTCGACATCAAACAATACGCAGAAGACAATGTTGAAAAAACAACAAAGATTTTTGACAAGATTCCATCACAACTACAACGCCATGAAAAGAAGTATCGTTTAGGTGAAATACAGAAAGATGCCAGGTACAGAGACTTTGACACCTCCTTTATGTGGCTATCAGAAGCAATGGTCGTCAATCTATGCTATTGCTCGTCCGAACCCAATATCGGCTTTCGGCTAACTCGTGATGGCAATACACTAAAATGCTATATGGCCGATACAGGGTTGCTTATCAGTCATGCCTTTGACGAAAATGAAATTGTAGGTGAAAACCTTTATCGCAAACTTATGCTTGACAAGTTGGAAATAAACGAAGGCATGTTGGTGGAGAATATAGTAGCTCAGATGCTTCTTGCAGCAGGGCATCAACTTTATTTTTTCTCCAACTATTCCAAGACCAATTCCCAAAACACAATGGAAATTGACTTCGAAATTACCAAAACAAGAATCAGCAGCAGGCACAATGTTATCCCCATCGAGGTGAAATCTGGCAAAAACTATACTTTAACTTCACTCAACAAATTTCGAAAAAAATATGCAGATATGATAGGTATTTCTTTCATAATTCATACATCAGATTTCAAAGAAGAAGATGACATCGTGTATCTTCCCATCTACATGACGCCTTTATTATAAATCGAGCATCAAAGCGCTTGGAAGACCATCACACCTGGCACCCACGACGCAGGAACCTGTAAGGCAGCGAAGGCGGATGGTGGCCCGACCATTGGCGGCCTGGATGCGACGGGAGCCTGTGGCAGTGCCCTGATTGACGAGCAGTTCGCCATCGCCGGCAATCGAGAACTCAATCCAATCGCTGCTGTCGAGACAGCGGATGCCATTGGCATCGTAGAGCTGGGCCTCGATCAAGTCGGGGGCAATCCGCGTGAGTCGCAGTTCGGCAGGCTTTCCCCAATGTGCGGTCTGATATTCGAAGGTAATCTCGTCGGACAAATCGTTGGCGACGGCCTTGATGGTGTTGGTGCCTCGTTGCAGGACGACGTTCCAATGGAAGCCCTGGGCGGGATAGTCCTCGATGCTGCGCTTTCGTTTGCCTACCGACTGGCCATTGACGAAGAGCTCTACCTCGGGCTGATTCGAATAGACGAGAACCTCACGGGGTTCGCCATCCTCGCCCCAACGCACAGGCCAGGAATGTCCGTAGATGTGGAGCATCGGCTGGCTAGCCCAATAACTTTGGAACACGTAATAACTCTCCTTGGGCGTGCCGTCGCGCTGCACGACACCCTTCTGGTTGACATAAGGAATAGGATTCAAGGGACGCAACGGGGTGCAGAAATCCTTGAAGGTCCAAAATGCCGAACCCGTAAGGTTGGGCATCTTGGCCTGTTCCTTCAGATGCCAGTCGAAGAGACGGACCGCGTAGCTCTCCGACCAGTCGCCCCGCTTGTCACCGGCTTCGATGTCGAAGCCCGACTCGGCGTGTCGGCCCGCATGACTGTCGCCTCCCCATTCGGCATGCAGGAAATGGGGGAAGCGGGCGATGGCAGCCTCCTCCATCTCGCGATAATCGGTGAAGCGTCGGCTGTACCAACCTGCCCAAATCGACGGCGAATAGATATCGACGATGTCGGCACAGAAGTCGCAGCGACGAATGACCGTCTTTCGCTGGGGGTCGAGCCGATGGGCGTGATCGTTGAGCGAAGTCATCAGCGAACGGATACCCACCGTATCGATGACGGTAGAGAAGTCGCCCGGCCAGTCATTTTCGTTGCCGAGTCCCCAAAGGATGATGCTCGGATGATGACGATGCTGAGTGATCATGTTTTCGAGCATCCGATGAGCCTGCTGCTGATACTCTTCTCCCCCTACTCCACCACGACACCAGGGAATCTCTTCCCACACGAGGATGCCGAGCGAGTCGCAGAGGTCGAGCACGAGGTCGCGCTGCTGGTAATGGCCCAGTCGGATGAAGTTGGCGCCCATGTCCTTGATCTGCTGCATCTCCTGTCGGATCTGCTCATCGGTCATAGCGGCACCCACTCCGGCATGGTCCTCATGGCGATGTGTGCCCTTCAAGAGCAGACGGCGACCATTCAGGAAGAAGGGCCCATGCTCGCGGAACTCATAACTGCGGAAGCCAAAGCGACGCTCGATGACCTGTTGGCCACAAGTGATACGAAGCGTATAGAGCGATGGCGAATCCACATCCCACAACGTAGGTTTCCTGATGCGGATGGGCTGACCGATGCCGCCTTCATAGACAGCTTTTCCATCAGGAGACACGATGCTGCAACTGACGTCCCCGATATCTGACGGCGAAGTTTTCACACTTACCCTGTCGCCCTCCACATCGATGCGGACATCGCTGATGTAGCGCTCGGGCAGATACACCAGATGAACGGGGCGATAGAGTCCTCCATAGAGGCAGAAGTCGCTCATGTCGGAAGGAATCATCTCCACATCGCGACTGTTGTCGCAACGCACAGCAATGGGATGCCGGCCGTTGCCTGCTTCGGTGATATCGACCGTCCAACGGTCGTAACCGCCGACGTGCGAACCCATCAGACGGCCATCGACATAGACCTGCGTCTTCTGGCCTGCCCCTTCGAACTCCAGCAAGGTATGCCCGCCGGCATAGGGATTTGCCACCTCGATGGTGGTGCGATACCAGGCAGCGCCCTGATAGTAGTTCACGTCGGGATCGACACCATCTTCGGCATTATAGCAATGGGGAAGCGTGACGTCCTGCCACAACGGGACGCTTTCGGGTTTCCCTTCCTTCACGGGACGCTCCACCTCCCAGACGTTTGCCATGTCGGTACGAACGAATTGCCATTGGGACAAATTGACCTGTGCGCCAGCTGTCACAGCCAGCACACAGGTCGAAAAACAAAGCACACACAATTTGGTCATGGTTGAGGGGAAAAGAAGGGATATTTGGGGATGAATCCTAGGGATATTAAGGGATATTTGGGGATATTAAGGGATATTAAAGGACGATAGTATCGCCTTGATGAAATTGGGTCACGAAAAACATTTGTCCCTTAAAATCCCTTAGAATCCCTTAGATAAATCCCTTAGAATCCCTTAGCGTCTCTTCTATGCAGCGCCTCGAGGTAATAGTAGTCGGCATAGTTGATGGGGACGTCGATCTCGTCACCGGCGGGATAGTTGCCCGTGGCGTGCAGCAGCAGGAAGCCCTGTGCGGTGCGCGGCTCGGGCTGATAACCGGTCTCCAATGAATGGAGCACGCGGTCGGCATAGCTGCGATAAGCGGCTGCGGTGTCGGCATCGACATAGGTAGCCAGTTCGTAGAGCGCCGAGGCGATGATGGCCGCTGCCGAAGCATCGCGTGGGCATCCACCGTCCTGGGCAGGACCAACACCTGTCTTGATGGCAGGGTCGCGCATGTCCCAGTAGGGAACCAGGTCGTCGGGCATGTCGGGTTGTGACATCCAGAATGCAGCAATCTTCTGTGCCTGCTCCAAGTAGGCTTTGTCGTGGGTATAGCGATAGCACATCGTGAAGCCATAGAGACCCCAGCCCTGACCACGACTCCATACCGACTCGTCGAAGAGACCCTGGTGGGTGATGCGCTTGATGACGCTGCCGTCCTCGGGATTGTAATCCACCACATGATAGGAAGAATAGTCTTCGCGGAAATGATTGCGCATGGTAGTGTTGGCATGCGAAACGGCAATGTTGTAGTAGCGCTTGTCGCCCGTGATGCGAGATGCCTCGAAAAGCAGTTCGAGGTTCATCATGTTGTCGATGATGACAGCGAACTTCCATCGGTCGGGTGTGCCCCAACTCCAACTGCGGATGCAACCCACACGGTCGTCGTAACGAGTGATGAGCGTCTTGGCAGCCCGGACGACAACGTCGCGATAGGACTGCTCGCCCGTCAGTTCCCAGGCCTTGCCGAAGGTGTTATAGACCATGAAGCCCAGGTCGTGGCTTCCTCCATGGTTCTTCACCTGTTCGATGGGCCAGGTGTTGCTCACTGCCTGCTCGCGCCAGAAGGGGTCGTGCGAATACTGATACATCTGCCATAGCTCGCCACCGAAGAATCCGCAGCACCAGTCGGGCTGACGCACCATACGCAAATCGCCGTTCTTCTCCACGCAACGTGGCATCAACGACCAGTCCTTGCGGTCCTTGCGTATCTTGTTCGCCTGGCTGAGCTGGTAGCGCAACTGCACATCAGCACGGGCAAAGGCATTGTCGGTGAGGTCGGGCGTATAGTAGAGCAGGAAGAAGCGATCGGCAAAACGACGGATGACGTTGTCCTTGGCCAACTGCAGGTAGTCGGTGCGCTCAGGTTCGAGCAAGTAGAGACGATAGAGGTCCTTGGCCAGTTCGTTCTGCTTGTAGTCCCACTCGCTGATCTGCTGGTAGGGCCACTCCTCCACCTTCCTGCCCAAATAGGGGGCCAGGAAGTCGGCGGCCTTCTCGAGCAGGTCCATACCCTCGGGCTGATAGCCTGCCTGTCGTGCCAGCTGGAAGACGTCGATGATGTGCGTCATGTTGTACTGCGAGTAACCGAAGGCCAACGTGCGGCGCAACTCGTTGGGCTGCTTGCCGTCGGGCTCGATCTGCGTCAGCATGCGCTTCTCGTAGAACTGCGACAGATATTCCTCCATCACCTTCTTGTCGCCCACAAATTTGGCGTAGGCGATGACCTGCACATCGTGGGCAGTGGCGTGGTTATTGCGCTGGTTTCCTTCCTCGATGCCCTGTTCACTGGTCAGGATCCAATGGAGGAACTCGGCGAACCATTTCCGGAGTGCCTTGGCATCCTTGGCAGTAAAGGCCTTCGAACCTTCGAGCAGTTGCACAGCATCGAGCATCTCGACAAACGAGTAGGCATCGATAACCCCATAGCAGCGTCCCCGGCCATTGAACTTGCCGGGCACAATCTGGGCATGGTTCAGATTCGGATTCATCCTTGTGTCCTTGTCCAGGAACCATACTCTCAGCAGTTCGGCAGCCTTCCGGGCATAACGCTCGTCGCCGCTGAAATACCAAGCCAGTGAGAGGGTGGTGACCCCATTGGCCATCAGCGCCAGTTTCGGACGGTCGAGGAGTTCCAGTTCGGGATTCGACACACCGTCGCGAGCGATGTAGGGCAGTCCGTCGGGCTTGGTCGGATCGGGCCAGTAATAGCGGCTCAGACTCAGGTAGTCGTGCTTGTCGCCACTGGCCGGCACCTTCTCCTTCATCATCACCGAAAGCGGCTGGCGCTGCAATTCGCTCTCGGCCTCGTCGAGAAGATGACGATAGGCTGTGGCGTAGGCCGGCTGTTCCAGCGAGGCTTTCACCCGGGCGAGGTGAGCGCCGTCCCAGATGGACTGCGCCCCCGCCATCGCTACGGTCAAAAGAAGGAGGAATAGACCAACTAACTTATGAATCCTCATAAACCCTTAAGTTATTTGATGGTTACTTTAACCTTGTAGTTTACAGTGATGCAACGCACCTCGTACTCCGACGTCTTGTTGTTAGGCACATAGTACTCGGTATCGTCGTCTTTCGTTCCACCGTTCGAAATGCGCAGTTTGCCATCGGCATCCACATCCTTGGGGTCGAAGGTCATCAGCGTCACGTCGCCGGTGGCACCATTGAGCGCCTTTACGTAGATGTCCTGTACGCGGTGATTTTTGGTAGTGTCGGGCGAACGAAGATCCCAGGTCAATACCCAGGCACCGTTGCCATCCTGCTGAAGGACGTTGCCGCTGGCATCCGTCACCTGATAGTCGACACCGAGCGTCAGTTTGCTATCGGCATAGACGAAAGCCTGTGCATCGAAACTGCGCGTGCCTTCGCACCACAACTGTACGGGCACAACCTGCTGGCTGCCTTGGTTGACCGTGTAGGTCTTGTCGTTGTTGCTCTTGGGTCCCCAATCGGCAAAGGCTACGATGAACACATTCTGATAGTCGGGATTGTCGTTGCCCCATTCGTCGTCCTCACAAGAGGTGAGCGTCGAAAGGCCCATCACCATGGCCATTGCCAGCGCGAACTTATTTATATAACGTTTCATATTTCGAAATATTGTTTTTATTTGGAGTAAAAGGGGAGTAAAAAAGGAGTAAAAGGGGAGTAAAAGGGACAACGGATTAATTCCATCCCGGGTTCTGCACCACGCTGCCTTCCGATGTGGCAATCTCGTAGGTAGGAATGGGATAATAGTAGTCCTTGGCGGCATTGAAGGTGCGGTTGGCAGCATCTTCGATCACGTAGATACCACCCTGATCGGCCACCTTGCGACCGTTGAACATACCGTTCTCATCGGTCAGACGGCTCTCGATATTCTCACGCTGGGTGCTCAGGTTGTCGGCGTCGTTGTACTTCAGTCCGAGCATGGTCTGTGGAAGCACCTTTTCGGCAATCTTCCAACGAATGATATCGTTGTAGCGCAGGTTCTCGTCAATGAACTCCACAAGGCGTTCGCGACGGATCTCCTGGAGCATATCCAAGCCGTTGGCAGCACAGAAGGCGTTGGTCAGCAAAGCCTCGAAGCCAGAACGATGGCGCACCTTATTGACGGTGGCATTCAGCTGGGCATCGGCGATCTGACCGTTGTATTCATAGAGCGCCTCGGCGTAGGAGATGAGGATTTCGGCATAGCGGATGATCATCTTGTCGACAGTCTCCTTGTTGGTGGTGTTCCACTCTTCGAGCATGAATCCCTTCTTCAGTCCGTAGCCATTGCCGTGCTGGTTGCCGAAGGGGTTGTAGCCAGCCTTGTAGGCTTCCTCGTCCTTCTGGTAGAAGGTCATTGCCATACGTGGGTCGCGATTGATGAACACATCGTTGTGGTGGGTTTCCTCAACCTTCAGCGTGGTCTTTTCACGGGGCAAACCGTCGGTATAGAGTATCTGGTCGATGGTCTGACGAGTTACGCTGACAGCGTTCTCCATACCACGCGAGTTGTTGTGGGTGATGACAGCACCGTCACCGTTGGGGCCATAGATCTTCACGAAGACGTTCTCCTTGTTCTGACGACCTTCGCCATCGAAATAGAAGAGTTTCTGGAAGTCGGGATAGAGGTCGTGCTTGCCGCTCTGGATGAGACGCTCGGCAGCATCGATGCTCACCTTGAGGTGCGACTTGTAGTCACCGCCCAGATTGTGATACTTCGAGAAGGTGCCCTCGTAGAGTCCGATGCGAACCAACAATCCCATGGCAGCGCTCTTCGAAACACGTCCCCAGTCGGCAGCACTGCTCACCTGGTCGATTTCGGGCAGATATTCCTCAGCGAACTTCAGGTCGGCATAGCACTGCTGGATCACCTGTTCGCGGGGCGTGCGTCCCATCTTGATGTCGGGATCACTGGTCGAGTCGAAAGCTTTCAGGATCAGGGGCACATCGCCGTATTTCTTCACAAGATCGAAGAAATGGAAGGCACGGAAAAAGTAGGCTTCGGCCAGCCAGCGGTTCTTCTGGGCATCGGAGAGCGGAGCATTGCCACCCTTCTCGATGATGTTGTTGCACACGAAGATCCTCTGGTAGGCGTTGGTCCATTCGCCAGAAGTGGCAGGAATGCTCCAGCTGCCGCTTGAGGTGGCATTGGCTGCGGTTCCAATGATGTCGTCGGCGCGGGTGTCGTGCGAGAAGCCCGGAAGGTCAACATACAACTTGTTGCAGGCACCACGCAGGTCGGTCTCACTCTGCCAGAAGGTGTTGTCGGCGAGTGTGGTCTCGGGCAGTCGGTCCAGTTCGCAACTGGTGAGCGACATCATGCCGCATACGATGCCGGCTGCATATATTGATTTGAATATATATCGTTTCATACTGTTTTCTAAAAAAGCTTGATTATAACTCAAAACTTATGGTTCATGGCTTATAGAGTTACGTTCACACCGAACGACCAGGTACGGAAGAAGGGATAGTAGTTACGGCCTACATTGTTGCCCGACTCGGGGTCGAACACCTTCAGGATATCCGACTTTTCCCATACGTCGTTGCCGCTGACATAGATGCGCAGCTTCTCGATGAAGCGCTTGGGAACGGGGATGGTATAGCCGACCGTGATGTTCTTCAGACGGAGATAGGAGGCATCCTGCACCCACTTGTCGGAAGGTTGGAAATTGAACATATCGCCATTATAGTTGTAGAGACGTGGCCAGTAGGCATCGGTGTTTTCGGGAGTCCAATAGTCGCGATGGATGGTCCAAGGCATCTGGTGGGTACGTCCGAAGGGTGAGATGGCCTCGGTGTCGATGAGCAGTTTGCGCTTTGCAACGCCCTGGAACATGACTGCAACGTCGAAGCCCTTCCATTTGGCCGAAAGGTTGATGCCATAGAGATAGCGTCCGTTGGTGTCGCCCAGATAAACGAGGTCACCGTGGTTCTCCTTCGTGCCGTCGCCGGCACCTACCTGGTGGTTGATGGAGCCGTCCTTGTCGGGCAGCGTCAGGAACTTGACGTCACCGGCTCCGATCTTGCCGTCCGAGAACGACTTGTAGCCCGGATGATCCTGCTTATACTGCTCGTACTCTTCCTTGCTCGACCAGTAGCCGTCGGTGGTGTAACCCCAGATGGTGTTGAGGGGATAGCCTTCAATCAGCTGGCGGGTACCGGCAGTGATCACGTCGGCTCCATCGTATTCGACGAGTTCGTTCTTCGAGTCGGAGAGGTTGAATGCCACCTGATAGCTGAAGTCGCCGATGCGGTCGTTCCACTTGATCTCGAACTCCCATCCCCAGGTCTTCAGCTTGCCGATGTTGACGGCAGGCACACCGATACCGATGGTGTGAGGCAGCTGCAGGTTGGAGAGCATATCGTTGTTATATTTCCAATAGTAGTCGAACGTAGCGTTCAGACGGCTGTTGAACAGGCCGAGATCGACACCGAGGTTCGTGGTCTCGATGGTCTCCCAGGTCTTGTCCTTCGAAGCGAGCTGGCTCTGATAGTAGCTCTTTTCGGTGATATAGGTGGTCGATTGCGAGATGGTGGCAATGTAGTCGTACAGGCCGAGCACGGCACCATTACCAAGCTGACCCCAGGATGCACGCAGTTTCAGGTTGCTTACCCAATCGAGCTTGAACCAAGGCTCCTGGTTCACACGCCAGGCTGCCGATACCGATGGGAAGGCCTTCCAGCGCTTCTCAGGCGCCAGACGTGACGAACCGTCGTAACGGATGTTGGCCTCAAGGAGATAACGCTCGGCAAAGTTGTAGTTGATACGACCAAAATATGACATCATCGACCAAGGCTGGACAAGGTCGCCCAGCGAGGTGTTCGAAGCCTCGGAAGCATCGTAGTAGTTGAACGAATAGAAATCGTTGGAGTTCATGTTGCGTGCAGTAGCATCGAACTGGTCCTTGCGATAGTTCTCATAGCTCGTACCGGCGAGCACCTGGAAATTGTGCCGACCTGCTTCCAATGCATAGTTGACAGTGGCCTCGAACTGATCGTGGTAGTCGTTGTTCTTCTGACGATAGAGCGAGTTGGGGTTGTTGGTCTGCTGACGGATGGTGGTGCCGTTCATGGCGTACCATGCCAGCCAGTGACGCTCGGAACGCTGGGTGTAGTAGCCTGCACGGCGGCTTGCACTCAGGTTCACGGTGAGACCCTTCACCAGATTCTTGATGGTCAGTTCACCCTTGCCCAGGAAGGCTTCGTAGAGCGACTCGTTGGTGCCACCATTCTTAAGGATGTCGATAGGATTGACCTGAAGGTCGCCGCTGTAGGGCTGAGCATCGTAGTTGGGAGTCTCTTCGGGCTGCCACAGCAACTGACGTGCACGTGCACCGTACATTGTATTCAGCACACTGCCTGCACCACTCGATGGGGCGTTGTTCTTCTTCGACTGATACTGCACGTTGATGCCCAGGCTGAGATACTTGTTCAACTCGGCATGCAGCTTGGCATGGAGGTTCACACGGGTATTGTTGTTCTTGGCATATTTCAGCATACCGTCCTTGAAGTAGTAGTTGCCGCTGATGAGGTAGTTGATGTTCTTCGAACCACCGCTCACCGAAATGGAGTGATTGGTCTGTCCGGCCCAGTCCTTGGTGCCTTCGTCCACCCAGTTGGTTGCGGTGAACTGTTCCCAACGTCCGTTGTTGTTGTTGGGATAATAGTTGAAGTTGGGGTTTGCCACCCAGGTGGTCTTCTCCTTGTTCCATTCGTAGGCACCGCCCGCATTGTATCGACCAATGTTGATCCACTGCTGCTCCTCCCATGCGGGCAGACGTTCTGGCATGTTGCCTGGCATATTGACAGCATAGTAGCCATTGTAGGAAACCTTCGGCTTGCCCTCGCTACCGCTCTTGGTAGTGACGAGCACAACGCCCGATGCAGCACGTGCACCGTAGATGGCGCAGGCCGAAGCGTCCTTCAGTACAGAGATGCTCTCGATGTCGTCGGCATTGAGCAGGCCAAGGTCACCTTCAATACCATCGATCAGCACCAGGGCCGAAGTGGCATTCACCGATGAGAAACCGCGGATACGCATACCGCTGGTCTCGCTGCCTGGCTCACCGCTCGAACGGAGCACAGCCACACCTGGCATTTCGCCCTGCATGGCGCTGAGCACATCGCTCGAAGGCTTGGCTGCGAGCTTGTCACCATCGACAGCACTCACGGCACCCGACAGGTTGACTTTCTTCTGAACGCCATAACCGATGACTACGACTTCGTTCAAGGTCTTGTCGTCTTCCTCAAGAAGAACAGTATTGCCGATTCGTGTGGCAAGGATCTCCTGAGTAGAATAGCCGACGTAGGAGAAAGTGATGGTTGCGCCCGACTTGACATTATGGATCACGAAGTTTCCGTCAACGTCGGTAACCACACCGTTCGTGGTGCCCTTCTCAAGCACACTCACTCCTATCAAAGGTTCGCGCGTAGAGGCATCGAGCACCTTGCCTCGGAAGGTCTGGGAACTTTGGGCAAAAAGGCCCACGTCCAGGAGGAACATGATACAACCGATAAGCATCAGTCGCATGCATTCCAATGATAATGTTTTTTGTTTCATAAATGTTAGTTATTGTAGATAAACATGAATGTTGATGGTGCAAAAGTAGGGGTTTCCGCCAAACTAAGCAAACATTTCACTACATCACAATTACTATACAACACAACATCGACTACATCACGACTTTCTCATCGGTTACAAAACATACTGATTTTCAACGAATATTTGCATTTCGCACAAAAAAATCCACATAAATTTGTTTTCATGAAAAAATAGTAGTATCTTTGCACCGCAAAACTCATCGTGTTTTATTAATTGTATTTTTTCAATTGAAAAAGATCTTACTTCTAACGTTCCTCCTGGCTCTGGCTTCGATGCCAGGTAGGGCTGAAAATCACTGGCAACGCGTGGTGGTGAACTACACCCGTCAGCAATACCATTCAGGCAATCAGAACTGGCAGGCCGCTCAAAGCAAGGAGGGCTGGATGTACTTTGCCAACAACAAGGGACTGCTGGAATACGACGGCAACACCTGGCAGACCTACCCGCTGCCCGGCAACGTGAAGGTGAGAGCCGTCAGAACCAGCGGCGACACTATCTATGTAGGTGCCTTGGGGCAATTCGGTTATTTTACGCGTAATCCCAAAGGACAGCTTGTCTACCATCGACTGTCGGAAAGCGTCGAACGGGCAGGGCAACTGAACATCTGGAACATCCATCAGATCGGGCACGACATCTACTACCAGAGCGACAATCCCCTCTACATCAATAATAGCGAGACAAAGATCAACAGCCCGCTCGGCATCAGCTACTCGACGGTGGTCTATAACCGACTCTATGCCGTCGGGTCGCGAGGTGTCTTTGTGCTCGTGGGCAATGAATTCCAGCAATTGCAGGGCATCGACATCAGCCAAACCTCTCGCATTGTCAGCATCCTCCCCTATCCGCAGGGAAAGCTGCTGCTCGTGAGCAGCGACCAGGGTCTCTTCCTCTATTCCGACAATCATATCGAACCGTTCCACACGGCTGCCGACGAACTGATTGCCCATCGTGGGCTATCTTCGGCGGCTTGTTCGGGCGACATGCTTGCCCTGGGCACGATGCAAGACGGCGTGATACTGCTCGACCTCAAACAGAACACGACTGAACGAATGTCAATCAACCAGGGGCTGCAGAACAAAACGGTGCTTTCGACCTTTTTCGACCGCGACCAGAACCTTTGGCTCGGACTTGACAATGGCATCGACTGCATCCCCATGCGCTCTCCCCTGCGTTTCATCAACAGCAGGCAGTCGCCCATCGGCAGCGGCAACTGCAGCGTCAAATACCAGAATCACCTCTATCTCGGCACCAACCAGGGACTCTATGAGATGGCAGGTGGCGACATCCGCTTCGTGGAGGGAACCGACGGACAAGTGCTTTGCCTCGACACCATCGGAGGACGCCTTTTCTGCGGCGGACGACAGTTCTTCCTCTCCATCGACGGCAATCGCATCACACGCTACAAGAACCGTGGCGTGTGGGGAGTACGACGCATCGGCAATCGCAACGACGTACTGCTCACAGCCTCCTATTGGGGCCTGCGGCTGATGCGCCTGCAAGGACGCGACTGGGTGATGGCCGAAGATGTCAAAGGTGCCGACATCTCAGCCAAGACATTCTACATCGAGGATGGACTACCCGTCGTTTGGGTGGCCAACAAGGAGAAGGGCATCTTCCGACTTACGCTCACCGACGACCTGACGGAAGTCAAGAGCCGGAAATGCTACAATTCCGAACTGCTGCCAAAGGGTGACAACGTCTGCATCACACGCTTCGACGGAGAGACCGTCGTAGCCTCGCGCCAGGGATTGCTGCGCTACGATGCAGCGCACGACAGCCTGGTGCTTTTCACCGAACTCGAAGACCGACTGGAGGGGCACGTGCCCTATACCTACCTGCTTCAAAATGCCAGTGGAGACATCTGGTATGCCGCCGATGGCACGCTTCATCTGGTTAGGGGGGCGCGCAATGACGGTTATCTGAACGACTGGCTGATGGAGGACTTCGAGAATGTCAGCCTCAACGGCGACCAGGCAATCATCGGCACCGAAGAGGGTTTTGCCATGCTCAGCCTTTCAGAACCCTCCTCTCCCTCTGATGACGGATTAGAGGGAGGCTCCTCCAATCCCCTCGAGCCCTACATTCGCCGCGTCTATATCGGCAATGGTGCCGACACGCTCTATTACGGCTGCCAACGCCCCGGCGACATTCGTTGGCGCGACAACTCCCTGCGCATTGAGTACAGCGTCAGCAATTATGATCCTGCCCAGTCGGTACTCTACAGTTATTGGCTCGAAAAGCAGCGGACCGGTTTGCTCTATGCCGGCAGGAGGTCAGCCGAGAGCGAATGGAGTCCGTATTCGCGTCGAAGCATCAAGGAATACACCAACCTGACTGAAGGCACATACACGTTCCATCTGCGTGTCATCTCGAACTACAGCGAGAATCCAGTCGAAACCACGTTCCATTTCACGATTCTGCCTCCCTGGTATCGCTCGTGGTGGGCGTATCTGCTCTATGTATTACTGCTGGCTGCCCTCGGCTTCGAAGCCTATCGACGTCAGAAGCGGAAGCGCCAAAAGCTGATTGCCCAGAAGGACGAGCAGATTCACGAACGTGAGGAACAGATTCACGAGCAGGAAGAGCAGATCCTCGAACAGGAGGAGAAGATTGCCATTCTGCGAGAAGAGAAACTGGAGATCGAACTGCGCTCGAAGCAGGACGAACTGGTACGGTCGAGGATGAACATCGTGCGCAAGAACGAGATGCTGCAGGAGATCAAGAAGACGGCGGTCAGCCTGAACAAGTCGCTCAGCGAAGAGAACCTACCTGCCTCCAAGCGGCGCATCATCCGTCTGATTGGGCAGATCGACACCAACATCAGCCACGATGATGACCTCGATGCCTTTCACGACTCGTTCGATGCAGTACATCACAAGTTCCTGCAGACACTGAGCAAACGCTATCCCGACCTTTCGCACAAGGAAATGATGCTGTGCGCCTATATCCGCATGGGACTGCAGTCGAAAGAGATTGCACCACTCCAGAACATCTCGACGCGAGGCATTGAAATCAGCCGCTATCGAATCCGCCAGAAACTTGGACTTGACAAGAGTGCCAGCCTCACTGAATTTCTGATGCACCTCGAAGTGCCCGACACTGACCAACAATGACGCAAAATTGATAATTGCAAATTGTTAATCGCCTCAAAATTGCAAATTATTAAATGTTAATTATTAATTCTTATACCATTATATTTAAATAATGTGTATCTTTGCGCCATGAATTTTAGTGAATTAGGATTGGATCAGGGCGTGATGGATGCCCTGGAATATATGAAATACGGCCAATGTACTCCTGTGCAGGAGATGGCCATCCCCCCTGTGCTCAATGGCGATGATGTGATTGCCGTGGCACAAACGGGCACCGGCAAGACAGCTGCCTACCTGCTGCCCATTCTTTCGAACCTGAACCGCTACCGCTACCCCACCGATGCCATCAACTGCGTCATCATGGCCCCCACCCGCGAGCTGGCCCAGCAGATCGACCAGCAGATGCAGGGCTTCTCCTACTTCGTCGATGCTTCGTCGGTGGCCGTCTATGGAGGCGGCGAGGGCACCGACTTTGCAGCCCAGGAGCGCGGGCTCAGGCAAGGCGCCGATGTGGTGATTGCAACACCAGGCCGCCTGCTGTCGCACATCAATCTGGGCTACGTTGACCTGTCGCAGGTATCGTTTTTCGTGCTCGACGAGGCCGACCGCATGCTCGACATGGGCTTCTACGACGACATTATGGCCATCAACAAGCTGCTGCCCGACGACTGCCAGAAGATTCTCTACAGCGCCACGATGCCGCCCAAGATACAGCAGCTGGCCGAAAAGATATTGTGGAACCCCGTGATGGTGAAGATCGCCATCTCGAAGCCTGCCGAGAAGATTCATCAGCAATGCTGCATCTGCCACCAGGCACAGAAGACGCCGATGCTCATCCGCTTCCTGAAGAAGTTCTTCGGCGGCAGAGAGGACGGCTTCGTGAAGGACGAACTGCTCCAAAACCCCGAGAAGCGCGTGGTAGTCTTCGTGAGTCGCAAGGCCGACGTGCGCGACGTGGTGCTGAGTCTGCGCAAGAAGGGGTTCCAGGTGGCTGCCATGCACAGCGACCTTGAGCAGAAGGAGCGCGACGAGGTGATGAACGCCTTCCGTGCGGGGCGCACCAACGTGATTGTCGCCACCGACATCGTCTCGCGCGGCATCGACATCAGCGGCATCGCCCTGGTAATCAACTACGACATGCCGCACGACATGGAGGACTACGTGCACCGCATCGGTCGCACGGCACGTGCCGACCACGACGGCGAGAGCCTCACCCTGGTGAACTGCGACGACCGACGCGACCTGCGCAAGCTGACTGCCCTCGAAAAGTTCATCGACAAGAAGATGGAGCGCATCGCCGTGCCCGACGAACTGGGCGGCTGCGACTATAAGGAGGCAAGCCCACAGGAGGACAGACCGAAAAGACAGCATGGCAACAGGTCGTCGAAGCGACCGGGCAACAAGCCGACAAGAAACCAAGGCAAGAAACGAAACAATTAATAAATCCCTCAAAACCCCCAAACCCCAAAACCCCAAAACCTCATGACCCAAAAACTCAGAATACTCCTATCCGTCATCGCGGCCATGGTAGTGCTGAGCACGAGGCCGACACAGGCAGCGCCTGCACGTCGCGGCCCCATCACCATGCTGCAGCCCGACGGCAAGACCATCACCGTGCTACTGCATGGCGACGAGTGGTGCCACTGGACCACCGACCTCGACGGCAACCTGCTCGTCACCGATGAGCGGGGCTTCCTCCACATCGCCAACGCCACCGAGCTGGCCGCCTGGGAAACCGAGAAAGCCCAGCTGCTGCAACGTCGCGCCCAAGTGAATGCCGCACGCCACGAACGCCTGCGCTTCAACCGACGCGCCCAGGCCATGCGTGCCAGACTTGCCGACAGCACGGATAATGACAGCATCGCTGGCGACAGCATCCCTGCCGACAGCATCCCTAACGACTCGATTGCCGGCGACTCGATCGTCTATGACCCCGACTCGCTGGTGTGCGACAGCACGCTCGCCCCTCACTTCGGTTTCCCGACCAGAGGCAAGGTGCGCGGCCTCGTCGTGCTGGTGGAGTTTCAGGACGTGAGATTCACCATCGACGACCCCCATCAGGCATACGTCGATATGATGACAAAGGAGGGCTACGACCGCCCACGCTACGAGGGCAGCAGATTCAGGCACATCGGTTCGGCCCACGACTACTTCTATCAGAACTCGTGCGGCGAGTTTGACCCGCAGTTCGACGTCTTCGGCCCCATCCTACTGAAGGACAGCCTCAAATACTACGGAAGGAACAACGATGCGAAAGCCTGGCAGATGATCACGGAGGCATGCGACTACCTGAACGACAGCCTCGACGTCGATTTCTCGGCCTATGACACCGACAACAACGGCAACATCGACTTCGTCTTTGCCTTCTATGCCGGCAAGGGCGAAAACTACACTGGCATGAAGAGCGACATCTGGCCCCATGCCTGGGACGTTTGGTCTGCCTCGGGCAAACAATACAAATACGACGACCTCGCCCTGTCGGACTACGCATGCACGAACGAGCTGTATGGCGACTACATGGACGGCGTAGGCACCTTCTGCCACGAGTTCACCCACGTCCTCGGCCTGCCCGACCTCTACAACACCGCCAGCGGTGCGCCTGCCACCTGCACACCTAACGGTTTCGACCTGCTCGACGAGGGTTGCTACAACTACAACAGCTTCGTCCCTGCCGGCATGAGCGCCTACGAGCGCTACGAACTGGGTTGGCTCACACCCGTGGTACTGTCGGAACAGAAGACCGACACGCTGATGGAGCTCAGCACTAGCAACCAGGCTTTCATCGTGCCCATCACCGAGGGCCTCGACGATCCGCGTGAGGGCGAATACTACCTCTTCGAGAACCGTCAGCTCAACGGGTGGGATGCCTACATCCCCGGTCACGGCATGCTGGCATGGCACATCGACTACAAGTCAAGCCTCTGGATCTACAATTCGCCCAACAACTGGCCCAACCACCAGTGCATCGACCTCGTCGAGGCGGGTGGGAAAAAGAAGTCGGGCGTCTACTACGTGCAGGACGCCAGCGCTCCGTTCCCCGGCTCGACGGGTGCCACCGCCTTCACCGACGACACGACCCCAGCTTTCAGCGGATGGACCAAACCGGGCACCAACAACTCCTCGCTGACCGTCAGGCTCGAGAAGCCCATCTCGAACATCCAGGAACTGGAATATGTCGATGAGACGGGCGCACAGCTGGGTCCCGACATTATCACCTTCGACTTCCGCACGGCTCCACCCGCTGCCATCGAGAACATCGAGATGAACGTTGTGCCAACGGCTCCACGTACGGCCAAGGCTTACGTGAACGGCCAACTGCTCATCCAGACCGAGCACGGCACATTCGACGCGATGGGGCGACGCAAATAAATCCACGCCTAACAACTAACGACAGTGGCTCAACAGGGTTTGATTCCCGTTGAGCCACTTTTTGTTATTCAAGTTTCGCATTTGCTCAACTTGAGGGATAATTTATTAAGGGATATTAAGGGATATTTGGGGATATTAAGGGATATTTAGGGACGACACCTTGTTCCCGTTCGGTCACGTCCGAGAGAAGCGCCTGTTGAAAATGGAACCCAAGAAACATACGTCCCTTAAAATCCCTAAAAGTCCCTTAAGATCCCTTAGAATCCCTTAGATTTTTACTTGTTATATCCCCCCTTTTCGGGCATCACAAGTGCCATACAGAAGTATAGTACCAACCCCGGAATGAGGCCTGTGAAGATGGTCAGGGCCAAAATGCCGACGCGAACTAAGGTGGGATCTACGTCAAAATACTCGGCTACGCCGCCGCATACGCCAAACAGTTTCTTGTCGCTGGCTGATCGTGTCAATTTCTTTTCCATAATAATATAGTTTTAATTGTTCATATTTTTCGGTGCAAAGATAATGACTTTGTTCCAAACGACGTATCGTTTGACAACGTTGTCAATCGCGATGCAGATGGATGTCGAGCGGGATGTTCACCTTCAGGCAAATGTTGCGGCCCATACCTGCGACGCCCATACGGCCCGTCAGGGCATTGGTGTCGGCATATTTGAGTCGGCTCAAATGCGACTGATAGACCTTGTCGAGTAGGTTCTGGCAGGTGAGCGACAGTTCGATGCAGTTATGCCCCTTCAGGTGCAGATCCACGCCTACCGACAGGCTCAGCAAGGCATAGTCGGGCGTGGCCGTCTCCGTGTCGTCGAACCCGTAGAAGTGATCCTTGCGGAAATTATATTCCATGCCAAAGGCGAGGAAGGAGCGCTGCATGTGGCCGCGTGCGAAGTCGAGGAAGTTGTAGCGCACATCCATGTTCCACCGCGGTGCCGGAATCATGGGCAGATAGCGCCCCTCGTCGTGGCGGTGCAGCTGTCGTGCCTCGACATAGCTCAGCGTATTGGAGAAGTGCAAGGCACCCGTGGGATGCAGGTCGATGCCAAGCTCGCCGCCCATAAGGCGAGCATCGCCCTGGCGGTATTGATAGGTCTTATACTCGTCGGTGATGACACCCGCCAGCTTCGAGAGGAACACGTAATTGTTGATGCGGTTGATGAAGAGGGCAGCCTGGAGGCTGACCCATTGCGTCGTATAGTCCATACCCAGGTCGAACTGGTGACTGGTCTCGGCATCGAGGGCCGCATTGCCCAACTCGTATTGGATGCTGCCATGATGCACACCATTGGAGGCCAGCTCGCTCACCGTAGGCGCACGGAAACCACGTGCAAAGTTCATTCGTACATTGAAGGCGGGACTAACGTTCCATACGGCGCCGAGGCTGCCGGTGATGCCCGAAAAGCTCTTGTCCAATGCCTCGAATCTCAGTTCCTCCGCCTCAAGCATCTCGTCACAACCGAGCGAACGATGATCGTAGCGCAAGCCTCCCGAGAGGTGCACCTGACCGACCTTGCGCGACGCTGTGAGAAATGTGCCGATGTCGAACAGGTGATAGTCGGGGATGAGCACCTCCTCGCCTTCGTTCTCATTCATCTGCCACATGCCGCCCACACCTGCCACCATGCGCCAGTTGCCCATCGACAGCTGGTATCTGATGTCATAGTTCACCGTGTGAAGCTTCATGGCCAACGAGGCCTCATCTCCGTGATGATGATGTTCCTCATCGTCGTGTTCGTGTTCATGCTCGTGCTCATCGTCGTGTTCGGCATGTTCTTCCTCATGTCCCTCTTCTTCGTGCTCATGTCCCTCTCCATGCTCATGATGGTGATGGTGCTCGCCTTCATATTCGCGGCGGAAGTTGCGCTGATAACCCACGATTGCCTTGAGCTGACCGGGGCCGAGCTGCCAGGCATTGTCGCTGATGAGCTTGGTGTGGAGCACGCGCTGATAGGGTATCTGCGCACCATAGCGCTTGGCCGAATTGCCTTCCTCCCATTCCAGTTCGCCTGTCGCCTCGTCACGCTCGCCCTCGGCGATGCCTGGCTTGAAATCGACGTGCGAGAATCGAAGCCACGAGTGCCCCCACCCTTTGCTCACGCCCATCATGCCCACGACGTCGCGCTGACGGAACCACGTGCCGGGCACGTAGCCGTCGCGATCGTTCTTGTAGCAATGGGCGGCACGGTCAGCAAAATGCCAATCCCAGACGAAGCCGTGCAGGTTGCCCTTGTAGCCGATGCGGTAGTCGTAAAGGCCCTGGTTCGACTGGTATTCGCTGCCCACATGCAACTGCATCACACCCTCTTCGAGCACAGGCTCGGGGTGCAGAATCATCACACCGGCAATGGCATCGCTGCCATACATCAGCGAAGCGGGACCTTTCAGCACCTCGATGCTGTTCACGCCTTCGCTGGCCACTTCAAGGCCATGTTCGTCGCCCCACTGCTGGCCTTCCTGACGGATTCCTTGTTCGACGACAACTACACGATTGTAGCCCAGGCCGCGGATGATGGGTTTCGAGATACCCGAACCTGTCGAAATCTGTGAGAGGCCGGGATGATGGCTGATAGCATCGATGAGGTTCGAGCCGGTGGCGCGATGCAGGTCGCGCGGCGTCACCACCGAATAGGGGGCCGAAGCGTCCTGTAGGCGCTGCGTGCCGGTGATGCCGCTGACAACGATTTCGCTGAGAATGGCTTCGCGTATAGGATCGATGCTGTCGTTGGGATGCGCACTATGCTGATGTACATCCTGGGCTGCTGCCGTCGCAGCCGACAGCAGCAATACAAAGATATAGAGATGTTTCATTTATTCTGTAGTTGATTAATTAATAAAAGAGAAGATTACCGAGGATACATATATCCACGGGCGGATGGCCCGCTGATAGGCGAGTCACCGATTAGAAATGCAATAACTACAGAAAAGAAGGTGGAGCACGCAGGGAAATGAATTGCACGAGGGTCGAGCCGCCCTGATGGAGCGACTGGCAGAAACGTGCAATGCGTGAGGTGAGATATGTGTTGTATTCGTGGGTATCTTCGCCGACGAAGGGCACCGTGAGCCACTGACAGAGCATACAGTCACCGCCATTGTCGGTGGCCGGCAAGAGGTGGCCCGAGTGGGAAACGTGATGCTGGCAGTCGTTGCACTCGATGACCGACACCGGCACATAATGATGCACGTGGAGGATTCTCATCCCCAACGACATCATCATGACAAGCAGCAGGAGGGCTGCGCTCAGGGTCTGACGGCGACGGATCGACATGCTAAAAAACAACTATTTTCGGTGGCAAAGATATGTATTATCTGTCAAACTGCCAAATTTCCGACGTATTTTTTTACTTTGAGACAGTTTTTGATATCACCAGCCGGCAATCCAGCGTTCAAGCGCGATGCTGTCACGATAGTCGGGTGGGGCAATGCTGATGTCGCGCGTGTCGATGCTGTCACGCCCGAGCAGGAAACGGTCGATGAAGGCCTCGACCTCGGGCAGCTGCGAATCGGGCAACTGGCAATGTCCGTGTCCTGCCACGATGGAATAGCCGATGCGGTCAGCGATGCCGAACTGCTTCCATACTTCACGCGCAGCATTGACCGAGACGTAGGCTGAAGGGTCGGCCAGCCACTTGAAGTCGGGATTGCCGAGCACAAGCAGGGCACGCGGACAGACGAGGGCGCAAAGCTCGTGGTGGTCGTAGGGCAGGTGATAGACGCTGTCGCCGTGGAAGTTCTCCCGAAGGCTTTCGAGGAACCAATGGTAATCGGTGCGGTCGAGGTCCTCCACGCCCTCCATCTCATGCGAGACGCGCCAGGCGGCAGCACCTCCTCCACCGGGCTCCTGAGCGATGGTCAGTGCCACTCGCTCGTCGAAAGCACCGCAGAAGAGCGCCATCTTGCCGGCATACGAACAGCCTGTCACGCCGATGTGGCGGGTGTCGATTTTTGTCACCTCGGGACCCAACTGCTGCAAGCCATCGATGAGGCGGCTCAAACCCCACGCCCACTCGCTATAAGCACCGTTGTCGATCAGGTCGGGATAGAGGCGCACGAAGTTGTACTTTGTGCGGTCGAGTTCGCCACGGAACTGCGAATAGCCGTTCACCTGACGCTCGTGATAGGTCATCAGCGCGATGGGACGAGCCTCGAAAATCGTGGGTGGCAACGAGATGTGGCTCGTGCCGATCATCAGCGGATAGGGAGCCTTGCCCATCGAGGGATAGGTAATCACGGAGCTCAGGGTGAGCGTCTCACTGCCCACAGTCACATCGACGATGAGCGTATCGCCCGACATACGTGCCTTGACCTGGCTTGGATCAACAGTTGGTTTCGTTCCAATCTCATAATGCTGGATTTCCCTGGCGATCTCGGCGCGACGTCTTGACCAGAATGCAAAGTCGGTGACACGACCCGATCCGTCGCTCCATGCCAAGGGGTCGGTCAGACCCGTGACGCGCGGCAATGCATCGCGTGCAGGCATCGACGGTGCTGCAAAGGCTACTCCTGTGTTCTCAACGTCATAGACAAGGGGCACCTCCGTCTCTTTCGGAGCCGTACAGGCTGCAAGCGCCATCAGCGCAGCAGCGACAAGAAAAGAATTCTTCATGTTAAAAAGATTTTGTTGTAGCTTATTTTCCGATTTTCAAGTATCGTCCGTACGTCAGCATACGCCACACCCATTCCAGCAGGCCGTATTGGAACCGGCTTAACCAGAGACGGGCTACAATGGCTTCGAAGATATAGACGCCGAGGGCGATGAGCAGGACTTGGCCCAGGCCGATGTAGGCACCGAGGCCGAAGCCGATGCCATAGAACAGCAGCATACCGAGCAGGGTCTGGCCGATGTAGCACGAGAGGGCCATCCGTCCGGGAGCGGCGAAGAAGCGGGTGAGGCTCGTCTCGCCCCAACGGAGATAGGCAAGGGCGATGGCAGCGACATAGCCGAAAGCAAGCGGGAAGACGCTGAGCGTATAGAGCAGCGTATGGATGGTGAGTCCCCAGGGATGATGCTCCATGCAGCTGTGCGCATAGATGAAGCTTAGGGGCAGGCCCCACACGAGGCCCACCGCCAGCACGCGATGCAGCATGGGGCGGATCTCCTCAAGCCGCGCATACAGACGGTTTCGGCCCACATAGAAACCGAGCACAAACAGTCCCAGCACCTTGAAGTAGCGGTTGCCGTCGATAAACTCCGTCATCCGCTCGAAGGCTCCCTGCACGAGGAACTGCAGCACGCCCACGTACGACGTCTGTTCCTGCAGCCAGTAGGCATAGCGCTCCTCGCTGATGCCGAACACGCCACAATAATGCCACATCCGCTCGCCGAACCACGCCGAAGGATGCAGCCCAAAGCCTTCCACTACGGCATCGACCCCTACGGGCGCCAACAGCAACACCGCTGCCCACGCGAGCAACGCTCGATTGGAGCAGCGACGGAACAGCGGCAGCAGCATCCCCATCAGGGCGTAGAGCGCAAGGATGTCGCCGCTCCACAGGAAAAGCAGATGCACAAGGCCAATGAGCAGCAGCACCGTCATGCGGCGATAGAAGATGCGGAAGCCATCGGCACCACGCCGCGCGGCATTGGCAATGATGATCGAAAAGCCCATACCGAACAGGAGCGAGAACAGCGTGTAGAACTTGCCATCGACCAGCAGATAGAGCAGCCAGTGGCACCCTCGGTCGAGCGCAGCTGTCGGCAGGGCGGCCTGCGCCTCGTCGCTGAGGAACGTCCACAGCGAGAACTCGGGGAAGTTGGCAAGCGCAATGCCCAACAGCGCAAAGCCCCGCAATGCATCGAGGATGATGTAGCGCTGCCTGACTGCGACAGGGGCGCCCTGCGACGATGTGCCGTTTGTATGTTGTCCGTTGTCCATTTGCCTACTTAAACATATTTAATATATGAATACTATAAATCGGGCACAAAGATAGTACATTATTTGTCAAATACCAACTTTTTGGGGAGAAAACAAGCCATCTTCTCATTTTTCGACCCTGATAATGACCGACATCTAGAAAAAAAGCGTATATTTGCCGTGCTTTTTTGAAAGAATTGCTTCATCACCTTAAAACGTAAAACAATGGAAAAGAATCAGAACGAAACCCCACAACAGAATCCGCCTTCATGGTTCAACTGGAAGACCATAGGCTGGATGATGCTTACGCTAACCCTATTCAACTGGCTGCTCTACCCCATCATCGGGCGCAACCAGATCAAGAACACCGACTACACCTCGTTCGTCGCCAGTGTCGATAGCGCGCAGGTCAAGAGCGTGACCATCAAGGACGGCATCATCTACTACACCAAGCCCGACGCACAAGGCAAGGACCGATACTTCACGACGACCGAAGTCAACGACCCCGGTCTGGTCGATCGGCTGCTGCAGGCCAAGAGCCCCAGCGAAAGTGGCAAAGTCGAGTTCTCGCAGACCCCACCCGAGAAGAACTCCCCGCTGCTCGATTTCTTCCTGTGGTGGATACTGCCGGGCTTCCTGTTCTACTGGATCTGGCAAGGCGCTTCGAAGCGCATGATGAAGGGAGGCGCTGGCGGCAACTTCCTGTCATTCGGGCAGAGCGGTGCCAAGCTCTATGCCGAGGATGACGTCAAGACGACGTTCGCCGACGTGGCCGGACAGGACGAGGCCAAGGCCACGCTGAAGGAGATTGTCGATTTCCTCCACAATCCCGCCAAATACACCGAACTGGGTGCCAAGCTGCCCAAGGGAGCTCTGCTCGTAGGCCCTCCAGGCACAGGCAAGACCCTGATAGCACGTGCCGTGGCCGGCGAGGCCAAGGTGCCCTTCTTCTCCATCTCGGGTTCCGAGTTTGTGCAGATGTTTGTGGGCATGGGTGCCGCCAAGGTGCGCGACCTCTTCAAGCAGGCCGGCGAGAAGGCCCCGTGCATCATCTTCATCGACGAGATTGACGCCATCGGCAAGAGCCGCGACTCGAGCATGGGCAACGACGAGCGCGAACAGACGCTCAACCAGCTGCTCACCGAGATGGACGGCTTCGACGGTAACAAGGGCCTGGTCATCCTCGCTGCCACCAACCGGCCCGAGACGCTCGACAAGGCGCTGCTCCGCCCCGGCCGATTCGACCGCCGCGTCATCATGGAGCTGCCCGACCTCGAGGGACGCAAGGCCATCCTGGCCGTCCACCTGAAGAAGGTGAAGCATGGCGAAATCGACATGGATGTGGTAGGACGTGCCACAGCCGGCTCCAGCGGTGCCGACATCGCCAACATCGTCAACGAGGCTGCCCTGCGTGCCGTTCGTCTGGGCAAGTCGCAGGTCGAGACGGCCGACCTTGAGGAGAGCGTCGAGACCGTCATCGCCGGCGAACAGAAGAAGGGTGCCGTCATCTCGCCCGACGAGAAACGCATCATCGCCTATCACGAGATAGGCCACGCCATGGTGGCCGCCTGCCAGAGTCATTCGGCTCCCGTGCAGAAGATCACCATCATCCCGCGCACCAGCGGCGCCCTGGGCTACACCATGCAGGTCGATGAGGGCGAGAAGCACCTGATGAGCCGCGACGAACTGCTGAACCGCATCGCCACGCTCACGGGCGGACGTGTGGCCGAAGAGGTACTGTGTCACACCTGCACCACCGGCGCCAGCAACGACATCGAGAAGGCCACCCAGCTGGCCCGCGCCATGATCACCACCTACGGCATGAGCGACAAGTTCGGCATGATGCAGCTCGAACAGCAGACCAATCGCTACCTGGGCGGCAACTCGACGCTCACCTGCTCGCCCGAGACCGGCCGCGAGATCGACAACGAGGTGCGCGACATCATCAGCCAGGCCTATCAGAAGGCCGTGCAGCTCATCACCGAGCATGAAGCCGAGATGCACGCTGCCGCCGAGATTCTGCTCCGCAAGGAGACCATCACCGGCGAGGAGTTCATGAAGGTACTTGACAAAAAGAACTAATCATCGGCATTCATACAGCAATCCCCTGCCTTTCGAAACGGGCAGGGGATTGTGTCGTATATATAGCTTGGCTTATGCTCCGTGGAACAGATACTCGGTCTCGATGTCGGCCGTGAGGCGAGACATCAGTTCGATCTCCAGCCCGTCAGCCACGTCGAGGGCCCGTTTGAGCAGGCGGTCGGAGAAACGCTGCAGCATGTCGCGTGCCTCCATGGGGCGCTCCTTATAAATGCTAAGGTATTCGGCCTCCATCTCGCGCTGCCGCTGGTCGTTCTCGGTTTCGAGGCGGGCGTAGGCGGCCTTGACGATGGGCGCATAGGCATTGTAGTTCGTCATGGCGAGTGTCATCACACGGCGGAATCTCCAGTAGGCCGAACGGGTGTCGGCGCGTCCCACACTGCCCATCATATAGGGCTTCGGATAGCTCCTGACGCCCTGATAGAGGGGCAGAAATACGCTGAGGTCGGCCATACCGAAGGCCACGTACGACACGCAACCGATGGCCATGGGCAGTTCGCGACGATAGTGCATGATGTGGGTCTGCTGCGTGCGGAAGATGCTGACGGGGCGGTAAGGCTCCTTCCCGTTCTGGTGCAGATAGGGGTCATGATCGGTGCCGTCGTAATGGAAGCGAAATGCACGACGCAGGTCGGCGAGTGACAACTGACGGTCGGCACGTGCGAAGACGGGGAAGGTGTTGCGCGTCACGTCCTGCACCATGCTGGGGGTGAACATCTGCTGCAGGCCCCATACGCGCGGATAGTTATAGGTGGTGTCGAGCTTCTCGTCGCGCTGATAGACCTTGTGGAAGTCAAAGCGACCCTTTCCGTCCCACAGCCCCTGCTCCCTGGCAAACTCGATGAGCCCGGGCGAGGCCATGAAGTTGTCCTTATCGTTGGGATCGTAGTCGCGGAAGCGGCTCTGATTGCCTGTCACGAAATACTTGTCCTTGGGAATACGGGTAGCGAGCCAGAGGTGACCGCAGCAGTTCTCGAGATACCACGTCTCGTTCTCGTCGATGAAGCCGATGCCGAAGCCTTCGGCCGAACCGTAATATTCGATGAGCGAACCCAGTCGGGCCACACCTTCACGTGCCGTGTGAATATAAGGCAAAACGATGTTGAACGTGCAGTTTTCAGCAAGTCCGTCAGCTACATAAGGATCTTTTGCCAAAGCCTTGTCGCTGCTGAAGATGGTCTCGGTGGAACTCATACCGACACCTGCCGTATTGAAACCACAGCTGCCCCATTCGCCGGGGAACTGGGTGTCGGGCATCGCCGTATAACCCAATGCCTTCTTTGGCAACGGGCAATGGAAAGCACTATCCTTGGCCTCGAATTCTTCGGGGCCGAATTCAGTATCTTCATGCACCTCGAAGTTGATTGAAGTCATCGATGTGAAGTCACTCGAACGGCCCATCAATCGGCTGCCGTCGGCAGTTTGCTCCTCTCCTACGATGATGGTGGTACACTCGGAAGTAAGTTTGTTCTCACGCTTTGTTTCGTCTTTTTTCATATCGGTATTGTTTGGTTTATTATAACTATAATAACGCATTCTCGCGAAGATTATTGCCCAATTAAGTAATAAAGCGTAATTTTTCAGGAAAAACATGCTGAATTCTAAAAAAAATCATTATCTTTGCAGCGCACTCCAAATGGCAAACAATATGAAAACCCGCGCACTCCTCGTCATCCTGCTGATGGCAATTTGTTTCATTGTCAAAGCCGCCGATGGCACAACAACCTTCAACGGCACATTGTCTGACATCCAGATGAACGACAAGACGTTCCCTGCCCTGCCCGGCAAGACGTTCACACTCACTTTGTCATCTGCCGACAAGGGAGTCATCGATGGCGAAGTGGGACGAATCGGCAAGATGCCGGGCACACTACATTTCACCATTCCCGTGACCCTGGCTCCCGACGGCACGCTGAAGGCGGCTAAAGGTATCGAAGCCGGCAAGATGACAATGAACATCGGCCTCACCCGCAAACTCGTGACCGAAGACTTCACGGGAAGTGTGCGCGACGGACAACTGCATTTCGTCCTCCATATCACCAGTTCGATGCTTGGCATCACGATGGCAGATGCCACACTGACGTTCGATGGCGAATCGAAATGAGTACCTAAAAACAGGTATTTTCATCCGCCCGTTGCTCTTTTTTGCACCTTCGGAATGCGACTGTAAAGAAAAATCGATTAACTTTGCAGCCCATATCGCACAATAGTATTCATACAAATTGCATACAGAATGAAGAACAGATTCCGCTCTTCGGCCAAATACCTCTTGCCCGTCTTCACCTTGTTACTTTCTGTTGCCATTGCGCCACTTGCAAATGCACAGGATCATCACGAGCGTCGTGAAGTGAAACGCATTGCTGCCCGCAAGGGTGGCAAGACAATTTCTCTGACCCTTATTGACAACAACGACCGTGGGCCCCTCATCATGGCCAATTGCCAGTTGAAGCCCTTGGGCGCTTACGCTGCCACCAACCTTGATGGCGTGGCCATTTTCGAGAACATACCCAAAGGCGAATGGACCCTCGAAGTGACCTACGTAGGCTATGAGACGCTCACCCACAACATCGTCATGGCTGGTGACGACGTGCGTCTCACCCTCGGCATGAAACCACAGACGCTGTCACTCCACGACGTGGAAGTTGTGGCGAAGCAGAGTGCGGCAGGCGAAGCAACAGCCTCGGTCATCGGCCGACAGGCCATCGACCACCTGCAGGCTTTCAGCCTCGACGACATCATGCAGCTCGTTCCCGGCGCCGACATGAAGGTCACCAACCTCACCTCGCAGTCCAACATCCAGATTCGCTCGCTCGTCAACGACAACACCAATGCCTTTGGCGCAAGCATCGTCATGGACGGTGTACCTATGTCGAACAATGGTGCGATGACACAAGGCGGCTTCAGCAGCACGGCCTTTGTGGGCACCGACACCCGTCAGATCTCGGCCGACGACATCGAATCGGTCGAAGTGGTGCGAGGCATACCCTCGGCCGAATACGGCGACCTCACCAGCGGCCTTGTCGTAGTCCATTCCAAGGTAGGCGTCACCCCCTGGCAGGTCAAGGCCAAAATCAATCCTTCCGGTCAGAACTATTCGGTGGGCAAAGGCTTCCACACGGGCCGATGGGGAACCGTCAACTTCAACCTCGACTACGCACAGGCCTGGGGCGACCCCCGTCAGAAGACCAAGTCGTTCGACCGTTATTCAGGTTCCATAGGTTGGAGCATCGACCCTACTCGTCGCTTCAACATGACCACAAAGGTGCGCTTCAACCTCGGCAAGGATTGGAACGGCAACGACCCCGATGCCATAGATGACGGCACCTTCAGCAGCGCCAAGAACCAGACTATTTCGCTGACTCATAACGGCAAGTGGTCACTCAACAAGCCTTTTTCGCGCTCACTATTCTACACTATCGGCTTGAGCCTTAACCGTATGAAGTCGCGTCAAAGCGCCATCGTGCCCAATCTGTCGGGACTTCTTCCCATCCTCACCGCTCGCGAAACGGGATACTTTGCAATACCCTGGATGACTTCGTCGTATGCAGCCAGCGGCGGTACCACAAGCACTCCAGGCAACATCTTCCTGAAAGTTGGCAATGACTTCTTCATCAAGGCAGGACCTACAAGACAACGCTTCAAGTTGGGCGTCGATTACCATTTCGACTGGAACAACGGCATCGGCTATTACAACGACGACGAGCGCCAACCCCTCCGTCCCAACAGCAGCGGACGTCCACGTTCGTTCAAGGAAATCCCGGGTGTTCATCAGTTCAATGCATTTGCCGAAGACAACTTCACGTGGCAGATTAACAAGGTGAACAAACTGAAGGTGCAGGCAGGTTTGCGCTTCACCAGTTTCCAGATGTTCAAGGATGAAGCCACCTACGCGCTTTCACCCCGTTTCAACACGTCGTTCACCGTCGCCCGATGGCTCGATATCCGTGCTGGCTTTGGCCTCAACTCCAAGACGCCAGGTATGGACTACCTCTATCCCGACAAGAAGTACACCGATCGCGTGGCTGCCAACTATCTACCCCAGGACAATCCCGCCGGCCAACTCCTCGTCTATCACACCAACGTCTATGAAGTGGCACGCACCGAAGGACTCAAGAACGCCACCAACTACAAGACCGAAGTCGGGATTGACATCAAATTGCCCGGCGACCGTCGGATGAGCATCCTCGCCTACTACGACAAGACGCCCACAGGCTTCAGCGCAGCCACCGAATACACAACCTACACGGCCAATTTCTACGACCTTTCTGCCGGATTGACCCCAGTCGGTGGTGCAGCCACCATTATCGACTATGGACAGCCAGCACGCATCGACACCGTTTTTGCCACCACAGGCAAGGTGGGAAACTTCAACGTCTCGGTCAACAAGGGCATCGAACTCGACTGGGACCTCGGCAAGATACGCCCGCTGCAGACCAGCGTCTATCTGACAGGCGCCTACATGGAGTCGAAGCGCTGGTCGAAGGACATGAATTCTTCCAACCCCACCAGCTATCCGACCTCCTATGCGCAGGCGGGCACCGTGCCTTTCAAGGTTGTCTATCCTTCGGCAATAAACCGCTCCACCTACCGAAAGTTCAGCACCATGTTGCGCCTTGTGACCCATATCCCGGCGCTCAAGATGGTGGCTTCGCTCTCCGGACAGGCCATCTTCTACAACTATTCCCATAGCGAAGTGCCTGCCATGGATCCCATCGGTTGGATCGACACCGACCTCTCCTATCACGAGATTACCCCAGCCATGCTCGCTGACGAAAATTATACCATCCGTGGCGTTTCGCTCCAGAAGCAACGCCGCAACGGCACCGAAAACGAGCCCACCAAGTCGCCCGTCACCTGGCTTGTATCAGGTCGTCTCACTAAGGAACTTGGTCGAATTGGCGGCTTCTCATTCTATGCAAACAACCTGCTCTACCACGAGCCCTGGAAATCCACGTCCCGTTCCAACACTCTCACCCAGCAGAACGCAGGTTCTTTCAGCTTCGGCGTCGAGCTCTACTTTAATTTATAACAACTATGAGATCATTCCTGACCACTTCTTTGGTCTTCATTACCACCCTTGGCCTTTCCAGTTGCCTATCGAGCGATGACCAGACACAGCCCATCACCATCTATGTCAACGTCGAGAACCCATCGGGGCTCTCGGGTGTGACCGGTGGGCAAACCGTCTCCATGATCAGCAGCACAGGCTACAACTATACGGCCCTGACCGATGCCGACGGCACGGCCACCTTCACCAATGTCATTCCAGACATCTACAATGTCAGCGCCTCCTGGAGCATCTCCTCCGACCAATACATGGAGGCGACGGGAGAAACGGTGCAGCACGGCACCTACGTCCTTTCGGGCGCTTTGGCCAACCAGGTACTCATCGACGATGCCACACGTCTTACCCTCAGTACCAACTGCGCACGCAAGCAGTCGGTGCTCATCAGCAAGGTCTATTATTCAGGCTGCAAGGACAACAACAACAAGAACTACCTCGCTGGACGTTTCGTGGAACTCTACAACAACAGCGACGAGGCCGTCGATGTGGCTGGTATGTACCTCTGCCTGATGGAGAGCAACTCCACGCCCGCTTATATCATCTCCACACAGAGCGACTACATCTACATAAAACAGGTCTTCCAATTCCCTAACGAAGGTCATCATATTCTCCAGCCTGGCGAACACATCCTTGTCACCAACAGCGCTGTGGACCACACCGAAAATGCGGCAGCCGACTATGACGAACGCAATGCCGACTTCGAATGCAAATCGAATGCAAGCAATGCTCCTGCCAACAACCCAGCCACACCTGCCATGAAGCTCATTTGGACTGCCTTTGCCACCATCCCCAACATGAACCTTGTGCAAGGCGGCCCCTGCGGCATCGCTCTCATCGAGACGGATGAAGATCCTGCCCAATGGGAGCCCGTTTATGCCGACGGCAAGTCGAGTGGAACACAGCAGCTCAAGGCTCCTGCCAAATATGTGGTGGATGGTGTGGACATCCTGAAGTACCGCTCCGATGGCACGGTCGATGTCAGCACCAAGCGATTCTACGACTACATCGATGCAGGCTATACCAATATCAATGCCGTCAATGGCTATAACGGCGAAGTGGTCTATCGCGTCGTCGAATCCTGGACCGACGACGGACGCGCCCTGCTTAAGGACACCAACTACAGCCTCGATGACTGGTCTTGCACCACCGGCATCAACATTGGCGAATACAAATAACCCCATCCCCCAAATAGTCCCTTATGTTGCCATCCCATAGCAACTCCCATCACCTCATAACCTCATGACCTCAATATTCACAACTAGCCCATCCCACTCCTTATGCAAGGCAATCAGAGGAAGTCTCCTTCTTTTGCTTGTAGCTGTATGTGCACCAGCACTGGCGCAGGAAGGCAAGACTTCGAAAGGCACTTATCTCTACCAGGATGCCCAAGAGGTGTGGCGCAATACCAGCAATGCAGCAGGCCTGGGCCTTGACTCGCTCACCAGCCGCGGCGTCACCTTCTTCGAACTGTCGCAGCTCAATACCGATCACTACCTCGTGCAGAACGGCAATAAGCTGAACACCATCCACTTCTTATCGGAATGCTACCAGCGCATCGGCAAGTACCTCGTAGGTTTCGGACGCTTTGAGTTCAACACAGGGCGCGACTTTGGCCGTGCCTGGTGTGACATGCTTCGTACCGAGCACAGCAATCCTTATATTTCGGGCAGCGACAAGCCCGGCAAGTACGAGCGACAACTCATCGACCTCACAGCCCAACTCTCCACCGTGCAGATGGGCGCTTTCACCTACGGCTTCCGCCTCGACTACAAGGTGGGCGACTACTCTCGACTGAAGGATCCTCGTTCACGCGTAATGATGGCACAATATCGAGTGGTTCCCTCCATCACCTACTCCATGGGGCATCACGCCTTGGGACTGGCTGCCCACTACCAGCGCTACAAGGAAAAACTGACCGGCCTCACCACCGTACAGACCGACGCCACACTGATGTATTATCAGGCCACAGGTCTAGAACACGTCATTGGCACAGTGGGCGGTTACAATGCTTTCAGTCGCGAATTTGCCAACCATGAATTCGGCATCGAATTCGATTACAACTTCCAGACAGAAGCCTTTCAAAGCCTCAACTCCTTCGGCTTCGAACATGCCCGCGAATATATGTACGAACAATACAAGGCTGAGCCTGGAGCCTGGCGCAATCAGGAGTGGCGTTTCGTTTCGCAGAACCGTATCTCTCGCGAAACCAAACTGCATCAACTGGATTTGACCTTGAAATATCTGCCAGCCTTGGGTGACGAATATCGACAGCAGAAAGTCATCGAACTCAACTCCGAGACAGGTTCTTCGACCACCTACTACCAGACGCTCATCACCTATAAGAACCGCTATGAGGTGTACGAATACCAAGCCGACCTCCACTATCGTCTATCGTGGCTCGAAGGCATCAAGACAAAAGCATATGCCGGTGCACGTGCCACCTATCAATACGACAAGGAGCAGTACAACCTGCCCGTCTCATTTAGAAAAGTAGGTTATCTCGATGCTGTGCTTGAAGGTGGCGGTGCCCTCTTCGATCGAGACGAGCGTTCGTTCTGGGTTGAAGCCAAGGCAGGCTATCATGTCTCTACGACCTCTGAACTCAACCTTAACGACGCTACCGGCATCTATGCAACCAGCGTGCTCCTCCCCGACATGGACTATTATGGAGCAAACTTCTTCCATGGCCAACTTGAACTGACCTATCTGATGCCCGTCACCTTCAAGAAATACCGCAACATCTGGTTTGCCAAAATCGGCGGCTCCTATCTCAAGACAGATAACCACACCGATGGATATTATGCAGCCGCCTCGATAGGCATTTATTATTAATTTCCGAGTATTCCGAGTACTCCGAGTATTCCGAGTACTCCGATAATCCCTCCCCATGCGCCCAGTCACCACCCTGCTCATACTCCTGTTGCAGTTCCTGACACTCCAGGCCCAACAGTTGACAGAGGTACCCAAAGACCTTTTGGGCCGAGACTTCGTGGTGGCTGCCCGGGTCGAGAAGGTTAGTCGCGACTGGTGGATGGGCAAGAAGCACATCTGTCCCGGAGTGCGAATGTATGATCCACAACTCGTCCGCTTCACTGTGCGAAACGACAGTCTGGTCATCACCACATTCGACAAGGTATTCAAACCCGAGCCCACAATCCTGCCCATTGCCTCGACGCAGGCTGACGGCTATCTTGTTGACCTCGCACCTTTCTTCCTGCAAATCCAGAAGGGCCTCGACATCCTTTCAGGTAAAAGCCAACCCGGCACACTCGTCGATAGCAAAATCGACATGATACGTGGTGATATCCGTCACCTAGAAGTCCGCATCAACCACACCTACAACAATAACAACGCTCCTAACCGTCACTCCACCCAACCTTCCAAAGTTCTTCAAAAGTGCAACTATCCCGTTTGTCGCAATGACATTGCGACTCCCCCTTCTGCCCCCTACTTCATCTCCCTCCGCAAATCCCTGCTCCTCCTTCCCGAGCCTCCCATGCAGCAACGTCCCGCCGACCCGCGTCTCAGTTTCAAGGACAACGAACATCCCTACATCAACCGATTCCGTCTCGACAAGGACACGACTATCCTTTTCCACATCGACGACAGTTTCCCAAAACTCTGGCAGGACGCCATTCGACAGGGAATCGAGGACTGGAACATTGCCTTCCAAACCATCGGTCACCCCAACCTCCTCAAGGCCATTACCTTCAGCGAAAGTGGAAGCAACTTTGATCCCTTTGACATTACCAGCAACACCATTTTCCGCGTTGAAAGTCTGCAGGCCAATGCTGAAGGTCGTCATTGGATTGACCCGCGCTCAGGCGAAATACTACAAGCCGATGTGCTGTTCTACTCCAATGTCATCACGAAACTCAAGTCATGGCTCTTCCTACAGACAGCCGCCTACAATCCCGTGGCGCGCAATGAGATTTCCGACACACTCGTGTTCCACCTTATCCGATATGCTGCAGCTCACGAGATAGGACATTGCCTAGGTCTTGAACATAACTTCCGCGCCTCGCATGCCTATCGCACCGAAGACTTGCGTGACCCCGCCTTCTGTGAAGCTTTCGGCACTACTGCCAGCATCATGGACTACGCCCGCTTCAACTATGTAGCACAGCCAGGCGATGGAGTGACCTATGTCTTTCCCCCTATCCTCGGTCCCTACGACATCTATGCCATTCAGGCAGGCTACTCCGACTTTCCAGACGATGACGCCTACATTGCCTTCATCGATCGCCATCAGTCAGAACCCTGCTTCCTCTATCGCAAGGCCAACCGCGGAGTACTTCCCAACGATCCCGAAGTACAGGCATCCGACCTCGGGGATGATGCGCTGGCCTCTACACGCTATGGCATCGCCAACTTGCAGTACATTGTCGCCCATATTCGAGAATGGAGTTTGCCTGATGCTTCCCACGAGAGTCTTCTTGACAAGGCTGACCCCTTCGAAGGCAAGCCAGCCTCTCGCCTCGACCTTCAGCGATACTATTTCGACCTGCTGGAGCACCTCTTGCCTCTCCGGCACGACTCTGAAGTGCGTTCCTATCTCGACCTCCAGCTCAGCCAAGGCTACCTCTTCCTTAAACATCCTTCCACCAACGCCGAGCTCGAAAAGATGAGGGACGACTTCATTGTTCGTCTTAATCACTCCAATTAGCAACAGCGCCCATTTTTGTCCATGCTGCGGTCGTCCTTGGCCGCGATTCCCCAAAATTATGAAAACCCGCACATCATTCACCCTCCTCTTCCTTCTTCTTGCCACCAGCCTATCGGCGCAAGTATCCTCAGGCATGTGGTTTCCCCATCAGGCCATTTCTGATGAGGTCTACCAACTGCTTCAAAAGGACGGCATCAAGCTAAGCCGCGAACAGATCTATACCCCCGATGGCACCTGCCTCTCCACCGCTATCCTTTCGCTGAGCCAGGATGGTGGACTCGCCTCACCCTTTGCCACCGCATCGTTCATCTCTGATGAAGGCCTCATCATCACCAACTACCACTGCGTGAGTCGTTACATCAAGGATATCTCCACCGAAGAAAATGACTACGTCAAGTATGGGTGTTGGGCAGAAAACCGTGAACAGGAAGCGCCCCTTCGCAACCTGCAGGTCAATCAGTTGCTTTCTTGCGACGACATCACAGACCAACTCTCCGAAGGCCTCGAGGGCCTGTCAGCCAAGGTTAGAGCCGACTCCCTTGCCGAAAGAGCTTCCCGCCTCGCCAAGGCAGCCAAAAACACAGGGAACGAAGGTACACGCGTCTATGCCATGATGGGCGGTCAGCAATATGTCATGGCTCGCTACAAGATTTTCCACGACGTACGCATCGTAGCCAGTCCCCCAGCCTCACTCGCCTTGGAAAGCGATGAAAGCAACTGGCAATGGCCTCGTTATGCCTGTGACTTCGCCATCCTCCGTGTCTATGCCAACAAGGCCGGTCTTTCGACATCTTACAAAAAGACCAACATCCCCTATCGCCCTATCTCCCATCTCAAGATTGCCAAGAAAGCGCCCCGAAAAGGCGACTTCATTATGGTAGCAGGGTTCCCCTCACAGACACGCAAGCACATCCCATGGTTTGCCATCGACAAGATTGTCAACAATGACACCCGCTTCCGCATGGAGGTCACAAAGGCTAAAATGGATTACCTGAAAGCTTGTCAGGCAAAAGCAACGGGAGAAAAACGTTCGGCCTATGGCGTGCGCATCAGTAGCATCAACAACACCTACACCCGTGCACGCGGTGAAATCAACGGCACACGTGAAGGCAACATTGTTCAATTGCGCAAACAGGATGACGATGCCCTTCAAGCCTGGATCAATGCTTCTCCCGAGCGCCAGCAGGAATATGGCGCTACCCTCATCGAAGATATGCACGAAAACTACAAGCAGTTGACTCGCTACAACCATGCCGAAGAAGTCTTCAGCCAAGTGGTCAGCAGTGGCGCCACCATTTTGCCCTTCGCAGGCAAATTTGAGAAACTTCTCAACATCGACCGTGCTCATCGGCAGAACCGCGACAAGGCTATGCAAAACGAAATGAAGGAGATACGACGCATTGCTGACGACTTCTTCCGCCAATTCGACCGCGAAGAGGACTGCGGCATGATGAAGACCCTCCTACCTTATTATATTAAGGAGATGGACCCCGAATATCTCGAAGACATCTTCCGTCTACCCTATGACATGGACCGTCTCTATGCCCAGTCCCTACTCACCGATCCTGCCAAAGTCAGCGCCTTCCTCGACAACGCTATCGAACGAGGCACTGAAGCCCTACAGAACGACACGCTCTACAACCTCTGTCTCGCCTTCTACCGCAACCGCGTGGCTCGCATCAGCAAGGACAAGACACCTTTCGCACGTCGCCAGACTGAACTCTATAGCTCCTATATGCGCGCTTACAGTGATATGCTTCACGATAAGGTCAAGGAATACGATGCCAACAAGACCATGCGTCTCGCTCCTGGCAAGGTCAAGGACTTTAGCAGCAAGAAGGGCATCCCCGGGCATTGCTGTCTGGTGGCCAATGCCGAAACCGTCTCAGGCAACTCGGGTAGCCCCGTCGTCAATGCCAAGGGCGAACTCATCGGTCTCAACTTCGACCGACATGAAGTGGGTCTCTCTTCTATCTACCGCAAGAATCCCGCCGCTATGCGCAACATCATGGTCGATATCCAATATGTGCTCTGGGTTCTCCGAAACAAATCCCACTCGCAATATGTGCTTGAAGAATTGAAATAAAAACTAAAACCAAAACAATATGAAAATCTCTACCCCAAAATTCCTTGCAGCAGCTTTCTTGGCAAGCTTTTGCCAAATTTCGTTTGCTGAAACCCTCACAGTGACCACCACCGAGGCCGGTACGCTCGCCAACCTCATCGACGCCACAGCCAAAGCCACGACCACTTCATTGAAGGTCAATGGTCCGCTCAACGGCGCCGACATCCTCTTCCTGCGCCAGATGATGACAGCAGGTCTCAAGTCGAGCGAGACATACGAAGGAGTTCTCGCCGAACTCGACCTCTCCGACGCCACCATCGTCGCAAGTGAAGATCTCTATTACCAGACCAGTAAGGTGAACTATTCCACCACCGACAACGAAATAGGCGACTGGATGTTCAACAAGTGCAACACCCTCACCAGCATCAAGCTGCCCAAGACAGTCACCCGTATCGGTCAAAATGCCTTCCTCCGTCTCGAGAGCCTCGTCTCCGTTGAGCTGCCCGAAGCCCTCGTCACCATCGACAAGAGCGCATTCTCCTACAGCAGTGCAATCGCGGAACTGGACTTCCCCGCCACGCTCGACAGCATTATGACCTACGCCTTCCAGAGTGCAACAGGGCTGAAGAAGATCAGCTTTGCCAATGGTGCCACATTGCGCTATGTGGGTGAGAGCGCATTCAACTATTGCACCAACCTTGAAGCAGCAGAACTTCCTGCCACTGTTGAGGTCATCGGAGCAAGCGCATTCAGCGGTGATGCCGCTCTGACCAGGTTCACCTTCCCTGCCTCATTAAAGGAGTTGGGCAACAACGTCTTCCAGACATGCACCAGCCTCAGCGAGGTATCAGAGATTCCCGCTGGTGTCACCACCCTCGGCTACGGCATCTTCCAAGGTGCACCCCTTTCAACCATCTCGGTAAGTAAGGACAATACCAGCTATGAGGTCATGGACAACGTGCTCTTCAATGCAGGCAAGACCATCCTGATGTACATGCCGATGAACTGCGGCAAGACTACCTATACCATACCATCGACAGTCACCGAAATCCTCAACTTCGCTTTCTACAAGGTTGCTACTCTCAAGGAACTCTACCTCAACGAAGGCCTCACCACCATCAAGAACACCGCATTTTCTCAGACAGGTCTTGAGACGCTGGTCATCCCCAGCACCGTCACAACCATCAGCTCCTACATGCTCGAAGGTTGCCCGTCACTCACTGGTGTGACCATCCTTGGCACTATCAGCGACGTTCCAGCCAATGCCTTCCGCGAGTCGGCCAACATGACACGCATCGCCTTTGCCCAAGCCACTCCACCCACCTTCGTCCGCAACTCATTCTATGGTAATCCCGAGACCATCTATGTCTATGTTCCTGCCGAGTCCATCCCAGCCTACGAGACAGCAATGGCCCCAGCCAACCGCTCATCCTACATCTTCTGTGACATCAACACCAGCGACATCCAATTGCCAACAACCGAAGGCCAACAGCTAAAAGCCAACAGCTTCGACCTCCTCGGACGTCCCATCCAAAGCAGCGCTAAAGGAATTCTCATCGAAGGTGGGAAAACCCTCATCAACCGATGAGAAAAGTTAGTTCCAAGACACGAACGCCTATCCCGATTTGGGTGAACTTCGTTCCAAATAAATAAAACTCTATTTCTATTCGTGGCATATCCTCCAAGAAACCTACGGGGATATGCCACGATTGTTGTATGTCCCCCAACATTCGCTGGAGGACATGCGACGACGGGAGGATGTCCCCTAACGTCCGCTGGAGGACATGCGACGACAGAAGGATGTCCCCTAACGTTCGCTGGAGGACATGCGACGACAGAAGGATGTCCCCTAACGTTCGCTGGAGGACATGCGACGACAGAAGGATGTCCCCTAACGTTCGCTGAAGGATATGCGACGACAGAAGGATGCCCCCAAACGTCCGCTGGAGGACATGCGACGACAGAAGGATGTCCCCCAACGTTCGCTGGAGGACATACAACGATGGTAGGATGTCCCCTAACGTCCGCTGAAGGACATACAACGATGGTAGGATGTCCCCTAACGTTCTCTAAAGGACATGGTTCTGCAGAATAATGTCCTCCAACGTTCGTTAGGGGACATGCTCATATTTTAACAAAAAAAAACTGCTGTGCCCACGGAGGGATGCACAGCAGCAAGAAGGGAATGATGATAAATTAATCGATTTCTTCATCAGCCTCGAAACCGCCCATTTCGCGGATGGCGTTCTTCAGCATGGTATGCTGCTGATAAAGGTGGTTGACAGCCTCTTCGCCACGGGTGTAGTCGTGCATTGGCGACTTGAGGAAGAACGAGAGGAAACGCTGGATACCGTAGCGACCTGCACGTGCGGCTAGGTCAATTAGCAAACATAGATCGAGACAAACAGGTGCTGCCAGAATGCTATCGCGGCAAAGGAAGTTGATCTTGATCTGCATCGGATAGTTCATCCAGCCACGGATGTCAATGTTGTCCCACGACTCCTTGTTATCGTTGCGCGGAGGATAGTAGTTGATGCGCACCTTATGGTAGTAATCACTGTAGAGGTCGGGCTGCTCGTCGGCTTTCAAGATGGTCTCGAGGGTCGAGAGCTTGCTGACTTCCTTGGTGCGGAAATTCTCGGGAACGTCGAGAACCAGCCCGTCTCGGTTGCCAAGAATATTGGTCGAGAACCAGCCCTCAAGACCAAGGCAACGGGTTCCGATAATCGGGGCGAAGCCACTCTTAACCAACGTCTGACCTGTCTTGAAGTCCTTGCCTGCAATAGGCATCTTTGTCTTTTCGGACAATTCCCATACAGCAGGGATATCAACGGTGGTGTTGGGTGCGCCCATCACGAACGGGCAGCCTTCAGAGAGGGCAGCGTAGGCATAGCACATCGAGGGAGCAATGTGCTCGCAATCGTCGTTCTTCATAGCCTGCTCGAGGTCTTGCAGACGATAGTGGACATCCTTGTTGATGGGCACATAGATTTCAGTGGAGGCAGCCCAGAGGACTACCACGCGATTGCAGTGTTGCTCGTTGCGGAAACGACGGATGTCGTCACGCAGCATCTCGACCATCTGCCAACGGTTCGTGCAAGGCTTCACATTGTCGCCGTCGAGACGCTTGGCGTAGTTCTTGTCGAAGGCTGCGGGCATGGGCACGATGCGCTCAAGTTCGTCGCGTACGGGCTCAATGTCTTCGCGCTTCAATACCTCAGCATACACGGCACTCTGATAGGCGTTCTGCGGATAGACATCCCAGCAGCCGAAAACGATGTCGTTGAGACTGGGCAGCGAAACGATGTCGCCATAATGCAGATAACGCTTGTCGGACCCGCGCCCCACACGTACCTTATCGTAGAGCGTCATCGACCCAATAGGCTTGGCCAACCCACGGCGTGCCATCAGAACACCCGTCATAAACGTGGTTGCCACTGCGCCATTTCCGACAATCATGATTCCGAGTTTGCCCTCGGCAGGGTTTACATTCGATTGTTCCATAATTCTTATAAAAAGACCGACTTTAGAGTTATTAAAAATAAAAATGTATTGCTTTAGAGAGAATCAAATTACTTGACCACTTGCAAAGGTATATGTTTTTCTTCTTAACTTCGGTAATTATCGTCCTCTATTAATGAGAAATTAACCATTTGACGCACATTTGTACCTATTTTGCTTGTTAGACCTGATAATTTGACCATACAAAAAGAAGTGTTTGGAGTTATAAATGAGTGAGTTCAAAATGGGCTTGTTGGCCACGAGCATCCTGTGCTTTCCAGGAAACGTGAATAGTCTTGGACTCGCCAGGCATCAAGGTGATGTAGTTGTCGCTATAGATGACGGGGAGAATCTGTTCTCCGTCAGCGCCCTTCAAGTTGAGACGCAGGAAGACAGCAGGCGAACGGCCCTTGTTGCGAAGCATAACATCTGCCTGTTGTGTTTCGCCAGTTTGAGTAAGGTTGACACGTTGTTCAACCTCGGGCTGGGGCAAGGTGGCCAAGGCCTGATAGTTACCCTCTTCGCCGCCCAAGATATAAAGGTTCTCGGAGATTACTTTGCCCTTTTCGACCAGTTCGAGGCGGAGGAAAGAGACAGGAGCAAGAGGTTGTGAAGCTTGAGCAATAGGCAAGGTGCTGTCCTCGGTGCTGCTGACACGCACCTTCTGCTGACTGACTTTTCGGCCATTGAGGTTGAAGACGGTGACGATGGCGGTTAATGCTGAATGTGCTCCTGCCGAATGGTTGACAACTTCTATGCTGTCGGTGAGGGCATTGTACTGGATATGAAGAGGTTCGCATGCCTTCTTGCAACCAAAGTATGCAGCCGTGGGATCAAAGTAATAGTCGTAGGTCTGCCAAACCATCGATGGCCAGCAGGGATGGCTCATCCAAAGAAGAAGGCCGGCACGAGCACGACTTGTGGATTCAAACATACCACGATACCCGTTATAGTTGATGAGTTGTGCCCAACGGGTGAACTCCTCGACATTCCGAGCCTCACCGAACCCCTTGCTAACAAACTGATTGAAGTCGGCAGCTCGCTGTGCACCCTGCATAGTAAAATCATGCTGTCCCCACTCGTTGTTCTGTGGCCAAATTGATGCAGGGCTGAACGTGCGACGCATGCTCTCGATATTCATCACGTTTGGCATGCCACGTTCGGAATGTATCTTGCCGCTCTGACGCTGGAAATACTCCTGCATCGGTAGGGCACGATAGGGGCCTCCTCCACTAACTCCCTCGGCAGAAGAATGCGAAATATACTCCATACCCGGGGCAAGTGTGTGAACATGCCGACGCAGACCGCGGTCGATGGCTTCGGGTGGGAAACCTTCATTTCGACCGCAATAGAGACCGATGCTGGCATGACTACGCATACGGCGCACGTAGTCCTCGGCATTACGAAGGAACATCACATCGTCGTAGGGATCGGGACCATCGGCGGGATTGGCGAGCCAAAAGTCCTGCCAGATCACGATGCCATGACGGTCGCAAGCCTCGTAGAACGACTCGTCGCCGACCTGTCCTACCCAGTTGCGTATCATAGTGAAATTCATGTCGCGATGATAACCCACGGCAATGTCGTATTCACGCGAACGATAGAGCAGGTTATGTTCATCGAAGCCCCAGTTTCCTCCCAAGGGAATGAAGCGACGACCATTGACAAAGATCTGCAAACTGTCACGGAGACCCGTGTAGCGCATTTCGCGTAAACCTGCCTTATAGTTGATAGAGGACGAAGCACCAACCTCGGGCGTAAACGTGAAGCCTGCCTCATAAAGGTAAGGTTCGCCGTAGCCATTGGGCCACCAGAGATGGAAATCATCGCCAATAAGTTGAGCGAACTGCGAGGGCTGAAAACTTATCTCCTGTTCGGTCTGTGCAGGCAAAGTAATGGTCTGTTCGAAGCGCACATCGCCGATAAATCCGCTCAATACGCCCGTAACAGGACGGGAGTCTTGATTCTGGACAAATACGGAAGGCGTGATGCTGACTGTCGGACCATCGGCCGAAAGTTCGGTCTTCACATAGGGATCACTCACCGTGACCATGCCAGAGGTAGAGAGATAGACTTCATTCCAAATGCCCGCCTCACGGCCACGAACAGTGGTTATCCAGTCCCAACCTACCGAAGCATGGAAGGTAGGATTGTCGGCGCCAACAATGCCACCATTGAACTGTGTGGAGTTGGCATCCTTCTCCTTGATGGCAGCGAAATGATCATTGCAAATGATTTCGACGGCCAAATGATTGTCTTTTTCGCGAAGCAAACCAGTGACATTGAACCTCCCACGCTGGAAAGCGCCCTCAATGCTGCCTAAGCGCTGACCATTGAGGAAAACATTTGCCTTCCAATTGATTCCATCGAAATTGAGCCACTGTTGGGTCCCCAGCATCTCCTGAGGCACATCGAATACATCCCTGTACCAGAAGTTGGAACGGAAGAATGACTCGGAAATCTGATCGACATTGTCGGCATAGTTGGGTTTGGGCACCGCACCTATATTAATATAGGAAGCAAGTACTGTGCCTGGCACTGTAGCAGGAATCCAATCCGCACCATCGAACCCAGCCGCAGCAATGGCCTCGCCACTTGCATTCACCTCTGAGGCTCGCTGCAAAGACCAATTGCCACCGCTCAAATAATAGCGCCCCTCACGCAGTCCTGCCTCTCTATGGGGCATATATTCCTGAACGAAATCAGAGAGGACCTCCATCTCCCTTAGTGCATAGTAGCCTGCCTGTCCCGCCTTGGTCATCGAGACGCGAACATAACGGGCCTTCAGATTTGGGTCGTCGATGGAGACAGTTGAACGGCCAGGAGAAGCATTGTCGGGCAAGTCAGCAACTCGTCTCCAAGATATGGCATCGTCGGAGACCTCGATACATCCCTGCTTCGGCGCTTGATACCAATTGAAGTTCACTTGACAGATGTGCAAGGATTCGCCCAAATCAGTGTAGAGCCACTGTTCTCCACCCCCTTCGCTGATCCACATACTGCTAAAACACGTGGAAGGAAGGACATCGACAGGAGATAGGTTGGTGTCGAGGAACTGCACCTCACGGATATCCCAATGAGCAGCGCCTTCCATCTCGAGCTGCAAGCGAACGTGCTGCGTTTGAACGGGCACCTGGAGGGAAATCCTTTCGTCGAGAACGCGAGCGGGCAGATAGTCCTGCGCCTCCTGTTTGTTGGGGTCGGAATGGAGCTTGTAGTGAAGCAGCGTACCAGGGAAGCCGGTTCCCGTCCTCTCACCTACCGTCTGCCAATGCTCACCATCATAAGATGTCTGTACACGGAGGGCATAACCACGGGTGGCCACCTTGTCGTCGTAGGCAACCATACCCTGTAGTCGAACATTGGCAGCCATAACCTGCAAGGCACCACTCCAATCATACTGCAACCATGTGGAACTGCCCATCATTACATTACGCGAGTAGGGACCGCCGTCAATGGTCCATTCAGCTTCGCGACGCGGCAAGGTGCCTACAGGGGTAGAAACGGTGAGAATTGCGGGGTCTTCATCGCCAACACATCCATCGGTCACCAAATGCGCTGTATGGTTATAGTCGCGTGTCGATGATGCCCAGGCAGCACGATGAAGGGCAATATTGCTAAATATATGAGAACCGGAATGATGTAACCAATTAAGCGAAGGAGCAAAATACTCGTCTTGAGAGCCAGGATATTGACCGATTCCCCTTGTTTCGGTTTCAGTCTGAGCCAATACCTGAGATACTGTGAGAGATACGACAATACACACCATCGCATAAACGCAATGGTGAAGGTTTGCTTTGAGGGTTTTCATGATTGCTAAAGAGATTAGAAGTAAAGATACATCCGATGACGAGTGTAATCACTGGTATTTCGTGAAATGGTACTTTTCACGCAGTTCGGCCTTCTCCTCGTCGGTACGTGAGGTGAAATATGCCTTCCAACCGGGGCAGAAATTGATGTGCCAGCGCCAAAAGCGGCCAAGCAATGAATTGGGTTTTGCGTCGTAGTGAGCGCGGAATTTGCAGTGTTCGCAGTTATGTGCCATAATTTTAGGGGTTAAGAGGGGTTAAGAAAAGTTCAAAGGGTTCTAAAGAATTCTCCCGTTGGTCGAATTCGAAGGAAGCGGAAGTGTATGAAGGGTTCAGAGGGTAACGACAGCCTTGAGGATACGGATGTCGTCGAGGGGACGATCGTTCTCGTCGGTAGGACTGCACTGAATGGAATCAACCACTTCGAGACCTGAGATGACCTGACCGAAGATGGTGTAACTGCCATCGAGATGCGGGGTGCCAGGATGTTCGCGATAGAAGGCACGTGCCACGGAATCCATGTGATGACGACCATGGGTCCATTCGAACATCGTGGAGTCAATCTTATTGAGCAACGAGTCATTGTAGGTCTTGCCCCACACGATGTAGAACTGTGCAGCCGAACTGGACTGATCGGGATTGACATCGTCACTCGTACGAGCAGCAGCGAGCATACCTCGTTTGTGGAAGATGTCGGGATAACGGAATTCGGCAGGCACCATAGCGACGTCGGACTCGTCGGCGATGAGTTCATCGGGTGCTGCATGACGGCTAGTGCTGTCGCCCGACTGAATCATAAAGTCGGCGATGACACGATGGAAGAGCAGCGAGTCGTAATAACCCGACTGGACATGCTGGAGGAAATTGTCACGATGAAGGGGCGTTTCGTTGAAGAGTTGTACGACGATATCGCCTTTGGTGGTCTGCAAGGTGACTTCGCGCCGCACATCCTCTGTCTTATTAGTTCCACACGAAATGACAAGTATCGCCAAGACGACTGGAAGAAGCAATCGGAGTCGGGAGTTTTTCATTCTTCTATATATTAACATTGAAAAGTTCGCTGCAAAGATATGTATTATTTTTGAAATAACCTTGCAATATCCATAATTTTCGCATTTTTTTGGGCAATGATAGAACAATATATAAAAAAAATTTATATCTTTGCACCCGTAAACGGCATGAAATGGGTACCTCGTAAGATTCCATGGAAATGAAGACCACAAAACTAACAACCAGGCTGAGCAGTATAGCGGTGCTGATAGTGGCGGCCTTGCTGCTGGAACTGACTACCGCCATGCAATACTTCTCGACACGAACAGGCATCACTCGCCAAATGGTCGAGATGGCTCATCGCGACCTGAGCGAATCAGATCGCACGGCTGAACTGAAACGCGAGGTGGAGCTCACCGTTGCGCAGATGCTGCCTACCTTGGGGCGACTCACTTCACAGCTTGCCTCCGACTCTTTGCACCTCTACATCGACGAGATTCTGGGGCAACAAGATGAGATTGTAGGCTTTGACTTTTGCCTCGTGAAGGGCAAGAATGGCAAGCCCGACGGCATTTACATCTACAAGGATGACAAGACAGGGGCGCCTACCGAACACCACATTGACTTCGACTTTACGAAACGCTCATGGTACCAAGAAGGCATCAAATGTGATGGTTTCTGGAGCGAACCCTATATGAGCAACTATAAGGTGATACTGATGTGCACCTATTCACGGCCTGTGCGCGATGCAGAGGGACAGATTGTGGCCATACTTGGTGCTGACGTCCCTATGCGTGACGTATCGGCCCTTGCTTCACAACTTTTCGAAGACCAACAACGCTCCCTCTTGCCCATCGTATTATTGCACGGCCTCGGGCTTCTGCTTCTTGCCTTCATCATCGTTCGCAGTGTCAGAAGCATCAGGCGTCTGCAAGTGGTCGGTGCCGAGAAGGAACGAATTGCCAACGAACTGTCTATTGCAAGTCGCATCCAACAGGCGATGTTGCCCAAGGCCGCCCCCCTGCCTGAGCATGGTAACGTAGAACTCTCCGCAGCACTAACCCCGGCGCGCGAAGTTGGCGGCGATTTCTACGACTTCGTCGTGCGAGACGAAAAACTATTCTTCTGCATAGGTGATGTCTCGGGCAAGGGAGTCCCTGCGGCACTTGTGATGGCTATGGCGATTTCGGCCTTCCGTATGATGTCGGGACATGAATCGGCTCCAGAGCGCATCATTGCCCAGATAAACAACTCGATGGCTCGCGACAACGACTACAACATGTTCATCACCCTCTTCATTGGCGTGCTTGACCTCAAGACTGGGAAGTTGCTCTATTCGAATGCCGGACACAAGCCTCCGATGATTGACAAACAGACTCTCCCAGTGACACCTAATCTTCCCGTCGGCATACTCCCGGAATTCGACTTCGCCCTGCAAGAGACAACAATAAAGAAGGGTTCCACCCTCTTCCTCTACACCGACGGACTGACAGAGGCTGAGAACGAAACCCATGAGCAGTTTGGCCTAGAACGGATGCAAGCAATCATCGACAGTGCCGTGCAAGAAGAAGTTTCGCCAGAGGTATTCATTGATCGAATGACCGAGGCAGTACACGACTTCGTGGGCGAAACCGAACAAAGCGACGACCTGACGATGCTAGCCTTACGCTATCAGTCGAAGCAGAACTGCTCCGCTGACATCGAACTTCAACACCACCTCACCCTACCCTGTGACGTAGCCCAAACGACACGCCTGGGAGAATGGATAGAAGGGATTTGCGAGGCTGCCAGTCTGAGCGCATCGGCTACTATGCAAATCAATCTCGCCATTGAAGAGGCAGTGGTTAATGTGATGAAATATGCCTATCCTGACAATTCGAACGGCGAGGTGCAGATTGATGCGTCGATTGACCACGAGTGGTTGAAGTTCATCATTACCGATGCTGGTCGGCCCTTTGACCCCACAACTTCGGATGACGTAGACACCTCACTTTCGGCTGAAGAACGCAACATCGGCGGACTGGGAATCCACCTTATGCGCAAAATGATGGACAGCATCAACTATGAACGTATCGATGGACACAATGTACTTACGATGGGGAAAAAGATTGTAAAGGATAATTGTTAATTATTAATTGTAATTTTAAAATATTATGATGAAAACCACATTCAAAGAAGAGAAAGAACATCTGGTAATGGCCTTCGATGGCCGACTGGACACCGCCGCCTCATCGCAGACCGAGGAGGATATGCGCGTACTTTATGACTGCGAGGGTCGTGACATCATCCTTGACTGCACAAACCTGCAATACATCTCGAGTAGCGGATTGCGCCTCTTCCTGGGCCTGATCAAGAAAGCTCGTCCCAAAGGAAGCCACGTCTATCTCACAGGCGTAAGCGATGACCTGCGCCAAATATTCGACGAAACTGGATTCACCGCCCTTTTTGAAATGCTATGACAAACGAAGAAATCGAACGTCTAAAGGCCGAAAACGCATCGCTGCGTCAAGAACTCGAACGGTTGAAAAATGAAATCATCCGTCTGGTGAGTCGTAACCTCGATATTTCTGAACGACTGGAGGAGGATGTGGAACTTCGCCGTCGCGCCGAGGTAGCACGAGAGCTCTTCGAAGGCAACCTTGAGCGCCAGCGCAATGCCGACCTGCAGGACGACGCCCAACTCATGGGCCTCATTGAGCTGCGCGTCGAAGCTGAACGTCCGCACCTGAAAGCAGACTTCAGTTCCGCCGACCTTGCCCATCTACTCGGTGTTAGCCAGGAACGTCTCAATCGTCTTTTCCGCCACCAGTCTATCCACCGCACGCCCGAAGCCTACATCGACAACCTGCGCGTGCTGGCTGCTCTGCGTATGCTTCGCGAAAAGCCCCAGTGGACCATAGCTGCAATCGCAGAGGAGTGCGGACTAGGGAATATACGTACGCTGCAACGCCGCGTCCAGGAGGTGATTGGTATGACTCCCGCACAATATAGGCAGATGTTTGTCCCTGAAGAGTAACTTTTCACACACTTTTTACATAATACACGCCCCCAAAGCGACAGATTCAGAAGCTTGTCCATCTGGTTGTCGCTATATTGGGGGCGTGTCGTCATATACGAAGCAAAATACAAGATAAATATTTGGAGAATGAAGAAATAGACCCTACCTTTGCACCAGAGAAAACAAAAATCCTATTATTAACAAATAACAAAACAACAATATGAAAAAGTCTATTTTCTTCCTCTTCGCCCTCATACTGACAAGTTGCCTTCCTCTCCAGGCCGACAACGACCAAGTAATCACCTTCGACCGTCTGCCCGCTTCCGCCCAGGCTATGTTGAATCAAAACTTTGCCGACAAAGTTCCCCTGGTAATCACTGCTGACTGGGACGACTACAAGGTGATGTACGCAAATGGCGAAAAAGTAGAGTTCGACAAAAGAGGCAACTGGAGGGACATCGAATGCAAGGCAAGCCAAGTGCCAACCAATCTGATTCCCGCACAGATTACAGCCAATGTGAACGCCACATTCCCTGGCTCGTCAATCACCGAAATTGATCGTGACCACACAGGCTACAGCGTACAACTCAGCAACGGCTTGGAACTTGAATACAACAGGCGTTTCCAAGTGATTGAAGTTGATGACTAAGCATCCTTGATACCAACCCCGCTATAACCATAATACAGACAATCCCTCCTTCGGCACAAATCCGGAGGGGGGATTGATTATAAACAAAAAACACCCAGCAGAAAGCCGGGTGTCACGTTGTGTTGTCTGTTCAGCGGTTTGTTTATTTTGCCACAGGAGCCTTGCGATCGCGAATGCGAGCAGCCTTACCCTGAAGGTTGCGGAGATAATAAAGCTTGGCGCGACGAACACGACCATACTTATTGATCTCAACCTTCTCAATGAAAGGTGACTCCATTGGGAAAATACGCTCTACACCTACGCCGTCAGAAATCTTGCGTACGGTAAAACGCTTCTTGGTACCATGACCCGAAATGCGGATCACAACGCCTCGGTACTGCTGGATACGCTCCTTGTTACCCTCACGGATCTTGTAGGATACAGTAATCGTATCACCGCTCTGGAATGCTGGAAGCTCGTTGCCAGTGGCAAATGCCTCTTCAGCAATCTTCATCAAATCTGCCATAATGACTGAATTTAATTTAGTGGTTTATAATAAGAATTAATGGACCATCAGGCATAACTGGTAGCGTTCCCAGACATAGGCCTTGCATCCTGCCTCGCCCGGCATTCGTCGAAGAAGCCGCTAAAACTGGCCGAAAGCGGGTGCAAAGATACATCTTTTATCTCAAACAACGAAAATAATTGATGAAAAACTTTTGCACGGATTAAAAAATAATGTCGAAGCAGCTGATTTTGCCACTTCGACATTGTTTTTATTTGTGTTAATCAGCCGCTAGGGACCAGCGACAGACACATTAGAGAGCGCTTACGATTTCCTGGGTATCGGTGGCAATCATCAGTTCCTCGTCGGTAGGAACAACTGCTACGGTAACCTTTGAATCAGGAGTAGAGATGACAGCCTCATCACCATGGATAGTCTTGTTCTTCTCAGCATCAATCTTGATGCCCAGGAAGTCCATATCCTTGCATACCTCAGCACGGAAGAGTGCGTCATTCTCACCTACGCCACCGGTGAATGCGATAGCATCGACACCACCCATTGCTGCAGCATAAGCGCCAACGTACTTCTTCACACGGTAGTAGTAGCACTGCAGAGCTCGCTTTGCATCCTCATCGCCGTCCATAGCCTTCTGTGTGGCATCACGCATATCGCTTGAACCGCAGAGGCCGAGCATACCAGACTTCTTGTTGAGGAAGGTATCCATCTGAGCAGGTGAAAGCTCCTCCTTTTCCATGATGAAAGTAACAGCAGCTGCATCGATGTCACCAGAACGCGTTCCCATTACGAGACCCTCGAGAGGGGTGAGACCCATAGATGTATCAACGCACTTGCCATTGACAACAGCCGACATTGAAGCGCCATTGCCGATGTGAGCAACGATGAGCTTGGAATTGTTTGGATCAAGGCCAAGATATTCAATGGTACGCTTGCTTACGAATCGATGTGATGTGCCGTGGAAACCATAACGACGTACGCCCCACTTCTTGTAGATATCAAGAGGGATGGCATACATAAAGGCCTTCTCTGGCATGGTCTGATGGAATGCAGTATCAAATACAGCAACCTGTGGAACTGTTGGAAGGAGTTCCTTTACAGCCATGATACCCTTGAGGTTTGCAGGGTTGTGAAGAGGGCCAAGAACTGCACACTCCTTGATTACATCAATAACCTCGTCATTGATAAGGCAAGACTTGGTAACCTTCATACCGCCGTGGAGCACACGGTGGCCAACAGCCTGAATCTCATCAGCTGACTTCAGTACGCCATACTTCGGGTTGAGCAGATGCTCCTTGAAGACGAATTCAACGGCAGCAGTATGCTCGAGCATGAAGTTTTCAACGATGACCTTCGATCCATCGGGAGCCGTAAGTTTGAGAAATGAATCTGGAAGACCGATCTTCTCTACACCACCCTGAGCGATGACTTTCTTGTTGTCGAATACCTTATACTTGAGGGAAGAGGAACCGCAGTTCAGTACGAGAATTTTCATTAATTTACCTAGTTAATTTTTAATAGTTATTGTTTGAAAGTTAATTGTTATTTGGCAGCAGCACGCTCCTTTGCACCGATAGCCTGGTTGCAGGTAACGACGATGGTCTGATAAACCTCATCGACATTGCAGCCACGCGAAAGGTCGTTGACAGGAGCAGCAATACCCTGGAGGATTGGACCTACAGCGGTGCCACCTGTGAAACGCTGAACAAGCTTGTAGCAGATATTGCCTGCCTCAAGGCTTGGGAATACGAGGGTGTTGCAATGGCCAGCGATGGTGCTGCCCTTGGCCTTGCTGGCGCCAACACTAGGAACGATAGCGGCATCGGCCTGGAGTTCGCCATCAATCTGGAGATTGGGATCGAGTTCCTTGGCTACAGCGGTAGCCTCGACTACCTTGTCCACCATCTCGTGCTTGGCAGAACCCTTGGTCGAGAACGAAAGCATACCGACAACGGGAGTCTCGATGCCTGCGATGTCGTGAGCGGTCTGAGCCGAGCAAACGGCGATCTGACCCAGCTGCTTGGCATCAGGACAGGGTGTAACAGCACAGTCGGCGAAAACGAGGATACCCTCCTTGCCGTAAGCCTTGGCAGCCTCATTCTCCATAATCATAATGAATGCGCCCGATACGCAAGAGATGCCAGGAGCTGTCTTGATGATCTGGAGTGCAGGACGAAGGACATCGCCAGTAGTGTTGCGTGCACCAGCCACCTGTCCGTCAGCTTCACCCGACTTGATAATCAGGGTGCCGAGATAGAGAGGATCCTTCACGAGTTCGGCAGCCTTCTCTGGGGTCATACCCTTCTTTTCGCGGAGCTTGAAGAGGAGGTCAGCATACTGCTGTGCCTTGGGATTATTAAGAGGCTCAACGATGGTAGCCTTATCGATGTTCTTGAGGCCATACACCTTAACAAGGGCTTCGATCTCAGCCTTTGCACCAATAAGGATGATGTCTGCAACGCCGTCACCAAGAATACGGTCAGCGGCCTGGATAGTACGTGGTTCGGTGCCCTCTGCGAGGACGATTCGCTGCTTATTGCCCTGGGCTTTGGCAACGAGTTGATCCATTAATGCCATAGTGGAAATTTGTTAGATTTATTAGTTAGTGAAAAATGTTATAAGTTAATTGGCTATTCGAAAATAATAAGTCTGCATTCATGTGCAAAGATAATAATCTTTGAGCACATAACCAAGAGTTGGGACAACTTTTTAAAAAATTTGTCCGTTTTTATGAACAAAATCGGTTTTTCGGGGGAAAAACGGAATATAAATAAATCAAAATAAGGCAAAAAAGAATATCCCCTCCGAAAATAATCCGGAGAGGATAAGTGTCTTAAGCCAACTGTACAGCAAGCGCCTTCCATAGTGTGTCGTCGGGGACAGGAGCCACGATGACAACCTCCTGCTTGGAAACGGGATGAACGAACTGCGCCTGACGCGAATGCAAAGAAATTCCACCATCGGGATTAGACCGCGGAGCGCCATACTTCAGGTCTCCCTTGATGGGAAGACCAATGTTGGCGAGCTGGCAACGTATCTGATGATGGCGACCCGTAAAGAGTTGAACCTCAAGCAGCGCATAACGCTCGGTGGAGGCTATCACACGGTAATGCAGACGCGCCTCCTTGGCCCCCTGACGAGGTTCGCTGTAAGCGTAGGAACGGTTCTGCTTCTCGTTGCGAACCAAATAGTCGGTCAAGTCCTGTTCCTTGGGAGGCAAATCTGCGGTCGCTTCGGCAACATTATCTCCAGCCCCCCATACATTTTCAACGATGCACCAATAGGTCTTGTGAACCTCGCCACTCGAAAACATCCGGTTAAGACGCTCGAGTGCCTTGCTGGTCTTGGCAAAAAGGACCACACCTGTAGTGGGGCGATCCAACCTATGGGTGACGCCGAGGAAAACGTTGCCGGGCTTCGCATCACGCTCCTTGATAAGGCGTTTCAGTGTGTCGGACAATGGTTCGTCGCCCGTCTTGTCGGCCTGAACAATCTCATGACAGGTCTTGCTGACGGCGATGATATGGTTGTCTTCGTAAATTATTTCCAATTAACCTAAAAATTATTTGTTAATTCTTAACTGTTAATTGTTTACATATTCATACCGCCATCGATCTGGATAACCTGACCAGTAACAAAGCTTGACATATCACTGGCAAGGAAAACGCAGACGTTGGCGATATCTTCGGTCTGACCACCACGACGAAGCGGTATCTTCTTCATCCACTCGTCGCGAACAGCCTGTGGCAGCTGAGCAGTCATGGCTGTCTCGATGAAGCCTGGAGCGACGGCATTGGCGCGGATACCCTTGGGACCCATCTCCTGGGCGATAGACTTGGCGAGAGCAATCAAACCTGCCTTTGAGGCGGAATAGTTGCACTGCCGGCATTGCCGTGCACACCGACAACAGACGACATGTTGATGATTGAACCGCCCTTCTGGCGAAGCATGATGGGGCAACATGCGTGAATGAAGTTGAAGGCAGACTTGAGGTTGACGTTGATTACGGCATCCCACTGAGCTTCAGACATGCGGAGCATGAGTCCGTCCTTGGTGATACCAGCATTGTTTACAAGGATATCAATACGACCGAAATCGGCCTTGATCTTTGCTACAACGGCTTCGGTTTCAGCAAAATCGGCTGCATTCGATGCATAGCCGATGCACTTGACGCCATGAGCAGCAATTTCCTCGGCAGCATGGTTGATGTTGGCGAGGTGCTCTTCGTTGAGCGCGAGGTCAGTGAATGCAATATCGGCGCCTTCAGCGGCGAACTAGTGGGCAATGGCATTACCAATGCCACGGGCAGCACCCGTGATAAGTGCTACTTTTCCTTCGAGGAGTTTCATAATTTGTAAAATTGTATAATATATTTAATAATGTGTATATGATCGAGCATGCGTGCGGACAATGCCATAGAATATCATCTTGAAAATACATTCGCGAAGCCGAGCAGTAGGGACGCCCAAGGCAGTAAATTGTCCGCGGATATTGGGCAGATCGAGACCGCGCAAAGCATAGTGGATCGTAACGGCCACGACCGAAGCATTGTCGATGTCAAAGGTCCCCTCTTCGATACCCTGCTGCAAGATGCTGCGCAAGATGCTCAGTTCACGCACATCGAGACGTCGCCTTGCATGTTCGAGTTGGATGACATCGCGAAAGAATTCCGCCTTAAGCGAGCCATTACGGATCACCGTATTACGCACCTGGTCAAGACGGCATAGAATATAGCGTTTGAGCTTCTCGTCGGCCGGAATCTCAAGAGGAGGGATTTCCTCAATAGCCTCGATGATGTGACTCATCTCACTGTCGACTACAGCCAGGAAGATTTCCGACTTCGACTTGAAATACGTATAAAGTGTACGTCGACCCTTCTCCGACTTTGCGGCGATTTCGTTCATCGTCGTATTGTCGAAGCCCTTGGTGGCAAACAGCTGACGAGCCACTTCGATTAGTTCTGATCTCGTATTTACACTCATACCTGGCATTGGAGCAGAATTGCTCACTTTTATTATTTGTGTGCAAAAGTACACATTATATTCATACGTTCGCCAAAAGGATTGCATTTTTTGAATTTTAAGCTATTTTTTATGCTCGATAACATAAAATTGACAAATATAGTGTGAAAATAAGCACTATTTTGCTTAAAAATTTGGATA
>JAZQBS010000080.1:0-7183 GCA_045545875.1 Bacteroidales bacterium | reverse complement strand
CAAGAAGTCGGCAAGTTCGACGGCAGAATTGAGATAACCGCTGCCATTGTCCTGCAGATCAATGATCAGATGCTTCATACCCTGTTCGTCAAGTTTGCCCATTGCCTTGTCGAACTCCTCTGGTGTGGTTTGTGCAAATCGTGAGAGTCGGATGTATCCGATTTCGGGAGCAGCCATATAGGATGCGTCGATGCTAAATACAGGAATCTTGTCGCGTTCGACCTTGAACCACAACAATTCACGCTCACCTTGACGCATCACACCCAAATCAACCACCGAACCTTTGGGACCACGTAATCGGCGCTGAATCTCATTGGTATCGTATTTTTGACCTGCAATGGTCGAATCGCCCACCATGATGATGCGATCGCCAGCAAGAATACCGACCTTTTCTGAAGGGCCTCCAGTCACCGTATTGATCACGAGGAGGGTGTCGTTTTCCATTTGGTAGCGCACTCCAATGCCTTCGAACGAACCGCCCAAGCCCTCGTTCATCTGCTCCACCTCCTTCGGCGAAAGATAAGTCGAGTGGGGGTCAAGCTCCTTGAGCATGGCCTTGATTGCCGTTTCTGTCAGCGCATCAACGTTTACTGTATCGACATAACGACTGTCGAGACAGAGCAATGCGCTGTTGAATGTCTTCATACTGTTGTAGATGTCAGCCTTTGCGTTGGCTGCACAAAGCATAAGACATACGATTAGGAAGAGTTTATAAAATTGCTTCATTCAAGTTTGGCTTTTCTCAGCTTGTTGGCTTTATGATCAACCGAAGAACGGTTCGTTCTGTTGTTTGACCTTGGAAAGAGGCGGGAACCCTTCGGGCATAAAGTCGGAGACATCCTTGCCGAAGGAGAGAAGTTCGCGGACGGTGGTCGAGGTGATATGCGCCATGGCAGGTTCGTTGAAGAGCAGGATGGTCTCGATGCCCGTCAGGTGTCGGTTGACGTCGGCAAGCGATCGTTCATACTCGAAGTCGATCACCGTACGTACACCACGAAGGATGTGCGAACATCCCAATTCGTTTGCTATATCGGTGGTAAGTGTCGTATAGGAGATAACAGAGACACGCGGTTCCTCTTCGTAGAAGTCGCTGATCATTTTCACTCGCTCTTCGACGGTGAACATACCTGTATTGCCTTTCAGGCCATTGTAGCCCACAGCGATAACAATTGCGTCGCTGAAGTCGAGTGCACGTCGTACGATGCTCTCGTGTCCTTTGGTAAAGGGGTCGAACGATCCCGGGAAAATAAGTTTCATTATTTTATTTATGCTTCATCTAACTCGATGACGAGATTGTTGATAATGAACTCCTGACGTTCCATCGTGTTCTTGCCCATATAGTATTCGAGCATCTCGTGAACGGCATCTTCCTTGCGAAGCATCACGGTGTCGAGTCGCATATCTTCGCCAATGAAATTCTTGAACTCGTCGGGACTGATTTCGCCCAAGCCTTTGAATCGTGTAATCTCGGCTGTTGCACCACACTCCTTGATTGCGGCTTCACGCTCTTCGTCGGTATAACAATAACGACAAATCTTCTTGTTGCGAACTCTGAAGAGTGGTGTCTGTAGGATATATACATGGCCTTTTCGCACCAGTTCGGGGAAGAACTGCAAGAAGAAGGTCATCATGAGCAGACGGATATGCATACCATCGACATCGGCATCGGTAGCAATTATTACCTTGTTGTAGCGAAGCCCATCCAGGCCATCTTCGATATTGAGTGCTGCTTGCAGCAAGTTGAATTCCTCGTTTTCGTAGCAAACCTTTTTGGTCATACCGAAGCAATTGAGCGGTTTGCCACGAAGGGAAAATACGGCTTGTGTTTCGACGTTGCGGCTCTTGGTAATCGATCCAGAAGCCGAATCTCCCTCAGTGATGAAGATACAGGATTCGTCTTGTCGTGTACCCTTTGGGTCATTATAGTGGATGTGGCAGTCGCGCAACTTGCGATTGTGCAGACTGATTTTCTTTGCACGTTCCTTGGCCTGCTTCGAGAGGCCTGCCAGTTCCTTGCGTTCGCGTTCGTTCGACTGGATCTTTGAGAGCATCACTTCGGCAATCTCTGGTTCGCGATGCATAAAGTTGTCGAGTTCGCGCTTCAGGAAGTCGCCAACAAACTTCTGAATTGTAATGTCCTCAGGATTGGGCGACATTCGAGTCGATCCCAGCTTCGTCTTTGTCTGTGCCTCGAAAACCGGCTCCTGCACCTTGATGGCAATAGCAGCCACCATACCATTGCGGATATCGCTGTATTCGAAGTTCTTCTGACTGAAGAACTCCTTGATGACGCGAGCTGTCGCCTCCTTGAATGCTGCAAGATGAGTACCTCCCAGACTGGTATACTGTCCGTTGACGAACGAATAGTATTGCTCGCCGTAGCTGTTGCAATGAGTGATTACAACTTCGATGTCGTCGCCAAGCAGATGGATGGGCTCATAAAGTGGTTGCATCTCCATACGAGCATTGAGCAGGTCGGCAAGTCCGTTTTTCGAGATGTATCGTTTACCATTCAAGATAAGGGCAAGGCCGATGTTCAGGTAACAATAGTTGTGAAGAAGTGTCTCCACAAACTCCATACGGAACCTGTAGTTGGTAAAAATGGAGTTGTCGGGAACAAACTCAATGTAAGTACCATTGGGTTCATCAGTAGGAACAATCTCGCTTTCATGAATCTTCTTGGCAGCAGCATAGGTGATCTCCTTCTTCTCACCATTGCGACAGGAACGAACGAAGAAGAAGCTCGACAATGCATTTACAGCTTTCAGACCAACGCCGTTCAGGCCTACAGACTTCTTGAAGACTGAAGTGTCGTATTTTCCACCGGTATTGATTTCGCTTACACAAGCATCCACTTTGCCAAGAGGAATGCCGCGTCCGTAATCTCTTACTGACACGTGCCCTTCATCGCTGACCTTGACCTCAATCATCTTGCCGAACCCCATTGCATACTCGTCGATGGAGTTGTCGATCACCTCTTTCAAAAGGATGTAAATGCCATCGTCGGCATGTGAACCATCGCCTTGTTTGCCGATATACATACCAGGTCGGCGTCGTATGTGTTCGGTCCATTCAAGGTGCTGTATCTTGTCATCGCCATAGTCAGCAATGGCTTTGGCTTGGGCAAGTTGTTCGTCAAGATTATTTTGTGAATCTGTCATATTAACGATAAGTCAATCGTAGATGTCTGTATATTTTGGTGCAAAGATAACGTTTTTTTTGCAATTTTCCAAATTTCGAGCTATAAATTCCGTTTATTTGCAAAAAAATCAAGTCGATGCTTTATTTTTCCTCCTTTTTTTTGGAGATTACAAAGATTTTATCTATTTTTGCACCGACATTATTAACCCTTAAAATTATATTTACTATGGCTACAGGCATTGAGCAACTAGTTAAGTTATTACAGAACAATCCCGACATCGCAAAGATGTTGGTTTCATCGGTAGACATTGATACCATCTTCAATCTTGTCAAAAGCAAGGGCGTGGACATCGCCAAGAACGAACTTCAGGAATACATCCGCCAAAATGGTAAACTCGGCGATGTAGCCAATGCTGTCCTCAAGAGTGGTGCTGCTGGTGATATCGCCAATTCTGTGCTGAAGAGTGGTGCTGCAGGCAGCATTCTGAATGGCATCCTTGGTGGCAAAAAGTAAAACCCCTGATATCTTCCGTTAACTCCCGTTGATCATTAACAACTTTTTCTGTGGAAGCACTCTTGCTCGTGTGAGAGTGCTTCTCGAATTTATTATCTTTCTAAATACCTATTATGGAAAACCGTTTATTGAAAGTATTGTGCATCGTAACGCTCTTTGTCGCTATGTGCACGTCTGCTATAGCTGGCAAGTACAAGAACTTCAAGGTCTCGACCTACATACGTGCACAAGATGTAGCGCGTATGGCTGATGATGCATTCCTCATCGCAACCTGGGAGACAGTGAGCTCGCAAGTGGATCTTGATAAGATTTATCTCGAGACGCATCGCGATGCTTTTACCGTCGATGAGAAGACGATGAAGAAGGTGAAGAAATTCTTCCTCTCAAAAGGTCTTGAAGTTGGTGGAGGCATCACCTACACTCGTTCGGAACCAACCGACTTCGAAACCTATAGTTATGCGCGACCTGTCGAACGTCAGCAGGTGCGTGAAGTAGCTGAATATACAGCACGACTCTTCGATGATTTCATCCTTGACGATTTCTTTTTCATCGACTTAAAAAATGATGATGAGATAGCTGCCAAGGGTACAATGAGTTGGACCGAATATCGCTTGCGCTTAATGGCAGATGCTGGTCGTGAACTCGTCGTCGATCCCGCCAAGACAGTCAACCCGAATGTGAAGGTTATCATCAAGTACCCCAATTGGTACGATCACTTCCATGGACTTGGCTTTAATCTTGAAGAAGAGCCGCTTTATTTTGATGGACTTTGGACAGGAACGGAGACGCGAGATCCTGCCTCTGCTCAACATTTACAGAACTATTTAAGCTATAATGTAGTTCGATATTTCGACAATATAGCACCGGGAAAAAATGGTGGTGGTTGGGTTGATGCAGGTGGTATAAATATGAGTATGGACCGCTATGCAGAACAACTTCATTTAACTATGTTGTCGAAGACTCCGGAGATTATACTTTGGAACTTTATGCAGCTGAACGATGTGAAGATTATGCCTGAGATGATGCGCAAACCTTGGCAGGATTTAGGTGGCAACAGTTTCCGATACGACGAAATGGTGGCGCCTTTCAAGAAAGACGGCAAGACAATTACGCCTACCACGATGGCACGTTTCGCTAGCGTGACACTTCGAGAAACTGATAGACTCATGGGCAAACTTGGCAATCCCATTGGTCTTGTTTCGTATAAACCATATCACTCCTCTGGGGAGGATTTTTTGCAGAATTACCTTGGTATGATTGGATTGCCTATGGATATGTATCCTCACTGGGTAAATGGCCGCAAGCAGATATTACTCACCGAACAGGCTGCCAATGATCCCGAGATAGTCGAGAAGATGAAAGAGCTGTTATGCAAAGGTGGAGATGTTATCATTACCACTGGACTTCTGAAGGCTATTCGCGAAAAGTTAGCAGATATTTGTGAACTCTACTGTGGTGACCTTAAAGCCATTGTCAACGATTTCGGCTGGGCAGGCAAATCTGATCGCGAGTTTATTATTCCCCAAGTAAAGTATTTTACCAACGATGCCTGGGAGGTTATTAGTGCTGGTCATCCATTGACCGGTGGCGTGTCGGGTTATCCCATTCTTTTACGTGACACCTACTCGAAGGGTACCCTCTTTGTACTCACTATCCCTGATGACTTTGGCAATCTCTATGACTATCCAGCACCGGCTCTTAATGTCATTCGTCGTGCCATGAGCAAAGATATTGGTGCTTATATTGAAGGTCCTGCCAAGGTCGCTTTATTTCCTTATGATAATAGGACACTCGTTGTTGAAAATTTCAATGACGAGGCTGTTACACTGAACGTTGTCATTAACGAAAAGGTCAGCACACTTCGTAATCTACTTACTGGTGAGAACTATAATCCGAAAGAACAACCACCCGTTCCGAGGTGGGGGCGCAACCGCTTTATCGGATATGCCGAAAATGCTTCAATTTTCGAGATCAAACTTCCTGCTCATAGTTATATAGGTTTGGCATACTGAGTCTATCCCTCTAACTCTTTCTTTTATCACGAATTATCGAATTATAGACTATGCTTAAATCGCTAATAACCTTCGTAACCCTGCTACTCCCTTTTGCTGTTCATTCGCAGACCATTACTGGAGAGTACGACATTCCACCTGTACCTGATTGGGCCAGGAATGCTGTCTTCTACCAGATCTATCCACAGACTTTCTGTGACTCCGATGGTGATGGTATAGGCGACTTGCAGGGCATTATAAGCAAGCTCGATTATGTGAAGAGCCTCGGTGTCGATGCCATTTGGTTCAATCCTTTCTTTGATTCACCTTTCCATGATGCTGGTTATGACATTCGTGACTATTACAAGATTGCGCCACGTTACGGCACCAATGAGGATGCACGACAACTCTTTGAAGAAGCTCATAAGCGTGGCATGCACGTCATCTTCGATTATGTAATCAGCTATACGGCCATCGATCACCCTTGGTTTGTGGCATCGCAAAAACAAGAGAAGAACAAGTACTCCAACTATTATATTTGGACCGAAACCAACTGGGTAGATCCTCCGAGAGAGTTCGCAGGACAATTCATCAAAGGTTATGGCGAACGCAATGGTCAGTTTATGCGTAACTTCTATTGGTGTCAGCCTGCGCTCAACTTCGGCTTTGCAAATCCCGATCCTGAGCAGAAGTGGCAGTTGCCTACAGACCATCCTGATGTGGTAGCTTTGCGCGAAGAATTGAAAAATGTGTTGCGTTTTTGGATGGACATGGGCGCTGACGGTTTCCGAGCCGATATGGCCGGAGCATTGGTCAAGACGCGACGGATGAGAGGCAACGAGCAGTTCTTCAATACTAACGAGAACGCAACGAAACTATTTTGGCGTGAGATTCGTCAGCTGCTCGAAAAGGAATATCCGGATGGTTTTATGGTTGCTGAATGGTCTTATCCTGCTGATGCCCTCGATAACTGTTTCCATGTTGATTTCTTCCATTGGTTTAATGGCTATAACGACCTGTTTCAGAAGGAGAGTTGGCGCATACTCAATGGAGTTAGCGAAGGTCATAGCTATTTTGATGCTGAGGGCAAGGGCGATATCAAGGCATTTCTTGCCAGCTATATGGATCAATACACCAAGACCGTCGGTAAAGGTTATATCAGTTTGCCAATGGGCAATCATGACAATGCACGCCTTGGAAATCGGCGAACCGACAAGGAGCTGGAAATCATTTATGCCTTTGGCTTTACCATGCCTGGAGTTCCTTTCCTTTATTATGGCAACGAGATAGGAATGCGCCAATTGCCAAACGACTGGCCTCAGGTAGAAGGTGCCTACCAACCGCGCAATGGTGCCCGTACACCTATGCAATGGAGCAACGGCAAAAACTTAGGCTTTTCATCGTGTGATGCCAAAGAACTCTATTTACCCGTTGATCCATCACCTGATGCTCCCAACGTTGAAGATCAGCAGAATAATCCAAATTCACTGCTAAATCGTACTCGCTGTCTCATAGCTCTTCATCATAGTGAGCCTGC
>JAZQBS010000079.1:0-4242 GCA_045545875.1 Bacteroidales bacterium | reverse complement strand
GGTTCGGCAGGTGCCAACGGTGTCATCATTGTCACCACCAAGCAAGGCACCAAGGGCAAGGTAAGCGTCGATTTCAATGCCTATATGGGTCTCAACTGCATGCCAGCCTATCCCGAGACCTACACGGGCGAGGATTGGATCGACTACATGGCCACAGGCTATGAAGGCTACTTTGGCAAGTCGGTATGGAACGAATACTCCAATAGAACCGATGCCATGAACCGACTCTTCAACGAATTCGGCATCTCACAAGCCGGCATCGACTGCTACAACCAAGGCAAGTTCATCAACTGGAAGGATGAAATCCTCAAGACTGGTGTCCAGCAGAACTACTCCCTCTCGGTACGCGGCGGCAACGACAAGACACAATCGTACGCCAGTTTCGGTTGGCAGAACGAGGAGGGCATGTACCGCAACGACAACTTCAAACAGCTCACCTTCCGTGCAGGCACGACCTTCGAAGCCAACCGCTATATTACCATCGGTTTCCAGTCGTCGCTCTCCTACACCGATCGCAATCGTCGCAATTCCCGTCTTTCGAAGACGCTCAACGAGATGCCTCTCGGCGAAGTATATGAGGCTGACGGCTCCCTCAAATGGTATCCCACAGGTTCGTCCGACGACTATGTGAACATTATGGCCGACGATATTCCCGGGCAGTTCGTAAACACTTCCCGTGCCACCCGAATCAATGTCACTCCATTCGTCGAAATTCGTCCTGTGAAGGGCCTCTCCTTCAAGTCGCTCGTCAATACCAGCGTCTCCACTTCGCGTGCAGGCAACTTTGATGGCCTCTACACCTATTACAAACTCACTGGTTCGAGTTCCGATGTAGGCATTCGTTCTGCCAGCATCTCCCACAACGATGGCTGGGGCCTGCAATGGCAGAACATCCTCAACTACAACATCAAGATCGGAAATGCCCACGACATCACAGCCACCGGCATCATCGAATACAACCGTTCGCATAGTGAATATGCCTACGCCTACAATCGTGGCTTCGACTACGACAGCTATACATTCTACAATCTGGGTGGTGGCCTGCAACCTTCGGTATCTTCGAGTTACACGCTTACCAAGATGCTCTCTTACGCAGCGCGTATCAACTACAGCCTACTGGGTCGTTACCTCTTCAGTGCAACCATGCGCTGGGATGGCGCTTCGCAACTTTACAACCAATGGGATTCCTTCCCCTCAGCATCCATCGGCTGGCGCATCAGCGACGAACCCTGGATGGAACCTACTGCCGACTGGCTTGACAACCTGAAACTTCGTGCAGGCTATGGTGTGACGGGTAACTCCAACATCGCAGCCTATTCGTCGAAGACACTGGTAGAGACTTCGGCCAACTCACTCAACCTCGGTGGCGGACAAGTACAAAGCTACATCCTCACGCAGGCTGTGGCCAACTACGATCTCGGCTGGGAGAAGTCCTACAACTTCAACATCGGTCTTGACTTCTCGATCTTCAAGGGGCGTCTTGATGCCAGCATCGACTACTATAGCACCGACACTAAGGACGTGCTCTACAAGCGCCAATTGCCCACTGCCTACGGCCTTTACAATGCCAAGAATCCCTACACGATGATGTCGAACGTCGCACGCATCAAGAACGATGGCATCGAAATATCGCTCAATTCGCGCAACATTGTCACACGCGACTTTACTTGGACATCAACCGTTACCTTTGCGAAGAACAACGAACGCCTCACCAGCATCGACCTTGGCAACAATACCACCGTCGATGAACTCATATCCCTTGGTCTCTTCATTGACAATCCGGTCAACACATATTATAATTATAAGAAGAACGGCATCTGGCAGAACGGACAAGAAGACCAGGCTGCCTGCTTCGGCCTCGTTCCAGGTCAGGTCAACATCGCAGCCGACGAGAGCCTCAAATGGGATCCAGGATACCAATACACGGGCTATGTGCGCGACCGCATCACCAGCGAATACACGGCTGTCGAACGACACGGTGCCTACTACATCGAAAACGCCGACGGCACCCGAACCTACTACCGTCAGGGCACCCCACAGCTTGAAGCTGATGGCAGCACCACCATCGTCGATGAGAACATCTACTCCCTTGGTGCCAAGGACAGACGTATCCTGGGCCACAAGACACCCGACTTCACCATCGGCTGGACCAACAACTTCAAATACAAATGGTTCGACCTTTCCATCATGACTGTCATGCGTTGGGGTCAGATGGTCAATGGCGACCTTCTGGGCTATTCCGATGCCAAGAACCAGCCAGTCGATTTCGACTACTGGACCCCCTCCAATCCGACCAATGCCTTCCCATTGGCAAAACTCGGAGTCAGCAACGAGGCCAAGACAGCGCTCACTTTCGTCGATGGCTCCTTCATCAAGATCAAGAACATCACCTTGGGTTACAGTGTTCCTATCAAACTTTTGCGCAAGGCCCACATGAGCCAACTCCGTATCTACGGAACGGTTCAGAATCCCTTCATCTTCTGCAAAGACGATATGCTCAAGGGTCTCGATCCCGAGAACACCTCTTCTTCCTTCCCGCTCTACAAGACCTTCGTATTCGGTATTAATGCTTCCTTCTAAATCGTCAGACGTTTATGAAAAAGATAACATATTTAGCCATAGCTGCTCTCCTCACCTCAATGTCTGCTTGTGACATCGACGAGGAATACAAGACCCAGCTCGACCAAGACGTCGTCTATACCACAGTAGCCGGTTTCGACGGTCTGATCAATGCCTGCTACGAGAACATGTACTATATGTACGGCAAGGAGGACGGCATTCCGATGATGGAGATGGGCGACCTCTGGCAGAACGGAAGCGCCACCAGCGGCAACTGGAAAGAGTGTGTCAACAACCTCGAATGGAACACCGAAACCGGTGTCAATCGAGTAATCTGGAATGCGCTTTACGCCACCATCGCCTACTGCAACACCGCCATCTACTACCAGAACGAATGTCCTGCGTATGACCCGACAGCCATGAAGGCCAAGGTGGCCGAAGCATACTTTATGCGCGGTTTCTCCTACTTCCACGTCGTTGAGCAGTGGGGCGGTGCTACACTCACTACTACATCGATGGCCGAAGCGGGAGCACGCGAACACGCCTACCGCTCTACCGAGGAGGAGATCTACGACCAGGTGATGTCTGACCTCATGACGGCTTATCAGAACCTTCCTGAGTCGCAAGGACAAGAGCGCGGACGTGCCACCAAATATGCTGCCGCCGCCATGCTTTGCAAAGCGTGGATCCAGCGTTCCCGCTTGGAGCGCGACTTCGCGGAGAATCCTGACGGACGCAGCAAGTGGTCAAGCGTCATCACCAACGAGGGCAGTGTAAAATACACAACTGCACAGTGTGCTGACTCGGCCTTCAAGTATGCACAGATTGTCATCAACAGTGGCAAGTACCAACTATATCCCTCGGACGAGACATCTTCGGGCAGCACCAAGGAGTGGCTCGGTGAAAACAACAAGAACAACAGCGAATTCATCTTCATCGAGGCCATCGACCATGAGAACGGCTACAATCCCGAAGGATGGAACCGTGGACGCACACGCCAATACTATATGATGAACATCGGCACCATGGCAGCCAACTTCGGCGTGCAGAGCGATGGCATCCGCTACGGCCGTGCCAACACCACCCGTGTACGTCCCACACTCTATCTGCTCTACGATTGCTTTGACCCCAAGCCCAGTGAGACTGACGTCGCCAGCACCGTCTATTGCGATGACAAGACACGTGAATGGACCGCCGACACCCGATTCGACGACAGTTTCTACTACAAGTACTTCATCTCCTCTGGTACGTTCCCCGTGCCTTACTCCATCCTCAAGGCATGCGGTAAGGACACCACCTACTTCTGGGATGCTTATCAGACCACCGGCTACGAGTCACGCTACACCATCACGGGCAACATCGCCTCACCCGAACAACTCAAGGCAAATTACGCTGGCTACAACTATTACGCCGACAATGGCTCAATGGCAAGCACCGAGGTCATCGAACTCGAAAATCGTCCTGCTGCCCTTGGATGTTATACGCCTAACTTCGCTGTCGATTCCGCATGGTGTGCCCGCAAGAAGTACCTCGTGGCAGGTCTGCCCAGCGTCGGTGGACCAATCAACACTGGCATCTTCGCCTATTTGCAGGACAACGGAGCTGTGGCTGATGACGCCAACTATCGTTCGCTTGCTCCTTCGCTCAAGAAGCTTTCACCGCTCAAGTACATCATGACCAATC
>JAZQBS010000078.1:0-7254 GCA_045545875.1 Bacteroidales bacterium | reverse complement strand
TTGTCATAGCCCTTTGTCTTCCTAAGACCGCTTGGCCTCCGACTTCTCACGCCAATAATCTTCACCGGCATCTGACTATAAGCCATATCGACCTTGACCTGTTCCAGGCTGCGGGCTACATAGAAACAGGCAGGACCGAAGACAAACACCTTCTTACCCGTAGAGGCGAGGCCTGCCGATACGCCCACCGAATTCTGCTCAGCGATACCCACCTCCACAAATTGTTGGGGTAAAGTCTTGGCAAAGTCGTCAAGCGTGGCTGACCCTGTTGCATCGGAAGTGACAACAACGATATCCTTATCTTTCTGACCCAGTTCAACCAGGGTGCTGGTAATGCTCTTGCGGCATGGTATCTTATTGATTTCTTTCATTTCCAAATAACAATTAATAATTTACAATTCACAGTTGGCAATGCGGATATCAATATCGTGCAGAGCCTCTTCGTATTGCGCGGCATTGGGTACGCCATGGTGCCACTTGGCCACATTCTCCATGAAGCCTACACCCAGACCCTTGGTGCTCTTCGAGATGAAAAGGTGAGGCTTGCCTCCCTTCCAATCGATGGCATCAAGAGCGGCCACAATGGAGTCGATATCGTCACCATTGATGTGCTTCACGTCCCATCCGAAAGCGGTCCAACGATCGTAAATCGATTCGAGGGGCATCACATTTTCGGTCGAGCCGGAAATCTGCAAACCATTGCGGTCGATGAACGCTACCAGATTGTCGAGATGAAACTTGTTGGCAGCCATCGCTGCCTCATAGATAGAGCCTTCGGCCTGTTCGCCATCGCCCATCACGACGAAGGTCTTCCAGTTCTTTTGGTCCATCTTTGCTCCCAAAGCCATGCCGACACCTACGCCAAGTCCATGACCGAGGGCACCCGTGTTGATTTCCACACCAGGGATGCTATTGTCGGGATGACCGCCGAGGTGAGCGCCGCATGTGCCATAGGCATCGAGTTCTGTTTGGTCAATGAATCCCTTGTCGCAAAGCACAGTATAAAGGGCTTCGGCGCAATGACCTTTGCTGAGAACGAAACGGTCGCGATCGGGCATCTTCGGATTGTTGGGATTGACATTCAGTGTGTGGTTATAAAGGACGGTGAGCAGATTCAGGACGGAGAGATCTCCACCTGTATGCCCCGTACCACCTTGATAGATGAGAGTAATGAGCTTCTTTCTCAAGAGCTCAGCTTTTCGTTTGAGTGCTTGGTTATCCATACATTATTAATTATTAAGAATAAACTGCCGGTTTCCATGCTGCAAATATAGGCAATCGAAAGCAAAAAACGAAAGAAAACGAAAATAATAATTCAATAATTAACGTTTTCTAACATATTAAGCGCGAAATAAATGTTTTAAAGCAACTAAAGAATGCAAAAAATTGCGAAAGAAAACAAAAGCAAGACGCAAAAAATTCCAAGCGTTTTCGGCAAAAAGTGCATCAAAAAGAAGAAAATACGGGTAAAAAAGAGAAAAAACACCTAAAAATTTTTTTTTATTAGAAAAAAGAAGTACATTTGCACCGCAAAAACAAAACCTCATCTATATGCTACTGGCCGCTCAACGCAGGGAGAAGATTGTCGCCATGCTTCGCGAAGACGGGCATGTCAAGGTCAACAACCTGAGCAAACTGTTTAACGTCACCGAGGTCACCATCCGACAGGACCTCGAGAAGTTGGAGGAAGAAGGATCCTGCCAACGCGTGCATGGTGGGGCCATTCTGAACAATGCTGGAGCAAACGTAGGAGAGTTTCTGGTGCTCAACCAAGACAACCTCGCCGCCAAGATGGCTATCGCCCGCGAGGCAGTGAAGCGCATCAAGGATGGCGAAACCATCATTCTTGATTCCGGATCAACAACTACCGAAATCGCTCGACTCATCTCAGGATATTCCAACCTCACCGTCATCACCAATGCCATCAATATCGCCATGATATTGGGCAAGGACCCAGGCATCAACCTGAACGTCACGGGAGGAGAATTCAAATCTCCCACCCTTTCTCTCACCGGCCCCAAGGCAGCCGAATATTTCAAAGGCCTTCATGCCGACAAGGTCTTCCTGGCCACCGCAGGCATCAACGTCGCCAATGGTCTCACCTATCCAAGCATGAGCGACCTGGTGGTCAAGAAGGCAATGATTGACGTCAGTGACCGTGTTTATCTTGTCGCCGACAGCACAAAGGTGGGCAAGAGTTCGTTTGCCACCCTTGGCAAACTCTCGATGGTCGATACCATCATCACCGACTCGAACATCTCGAAGGATGACGAGGCATTATTCCGCAGCTACGACCTCAAATGCATAATAGCGCAGCTATAATACTTAACACACACATTTTTACACATCCCCGTGTCGGAAGTCGAAAGAGATTTCCGACACGTTTTTTATTGGGACGAATCATCTCATCTGCACGATCCTTCCATCCCTGACGACGAAGCCGTGATAGCCATTGCCCACGGGCATACCCAACAGATTGTATGCTCTTCCATCGCCAACCTTCTTATCGTCTCGACATTCTACGATGCCCGACGGATCGTACAATCCATAGGCTTCGAGTTGGCTCAAGAGTATATCCGTGCGTCGAGGAAAATAATCGTCGAGAAGTTCCTGCTTGCGCACCAACCAATGGTCGTTGCGCGTATAGGTATCGTTGGTCTCGCCCGTCGATTTGCGGTAGTCGCCCCAACGAGCGCTCTCGCCAATGATGGCGAGGTCAATTTCGTTGGCCAAAGTCTCATATAGAGCAGCGGCTCGTTCGGGCGTCAGGATACCATCGTCGGTCAGATGCATTTCGATGCGCTCCTGAATCATACGGCGGAAGTCGGGGTTCTTCTTCAGAACCTTCATCATCTGCGTCGGATCACCCTTCACGGCAATCACCTTATTATATTCCACATCCTTAAATGCCGTCTCGGCATCCCATACCAAGTAGCGGAAACCCGTACCGGGATTGACACGACTGCGCAGGCAGCGCCAGTTGTTGTGATCCCAGTCATCGTTACCGATGTACCAGTTGACGAGCATGTAATCGCAATAGTTAGCGATATCGAGCAGTTGCCTGTCGGTCAACTGCTGATAATAACTATCCTGCTCCTTCGACCCCACCTTCATCACAATCTTGTACATCTCCTCGTAGGCCTGACGATTTCCATCAATCATGTCGCTGACATCAACGACATCATAATCCTCGTCGATGCCGCCCAGATAGTCGCTTGCAAAATTATCGTTGATCTTTTCACAAAGTTCATAGAGCCCCCAATACAATCCATTAATATAAAGGTGTGCAAATCGACGATGAGTGACCAGATTACCCATAGCATGATGCGCCTCCTTGGCCCATGAGTCGAGGATATACTGTGCTTGGGTACGCTGGATAATATTCTGCGGGTACATGCTAACGCTTCCGTTTTTCAGCCAGGTGTAGTTGTAGCCGGCACGCAGTATAAGATGATCGAAATGTGTCACTGCATCCTCTTCCTCAAAGAGATCGAATCTCAACTTACCGGCTCCATACTCCTTTCGGAACGACACACGGAAGGAATGCTTCGGGGTATTCTGCGGATTACGGCTGTTTCCTCCATGAAGCAGCAGGCCGCAATTGCGTTGAAATGCCTTGTTGGTCTTCGGATCATAATACTCGATTGAAGCGGGACGTTCCCAGCCGTCGCCAAGCTTCGAGAGATCCTTGCCCGTATGGACGTAGATGCCTCCCGTCTCGGGATCTTCGGACTGCGAGAACAGATAGTCAATATTGGTGACCAGGCAGACGGTGGGTATCGAGAGCAAGGCACTATCCATCAACGGTCCATAAGTCTTGCCCAACGTAATCGTCGTGTCCATGGCATAGTCGGCCGCCCAATAACTTCTGGCATCCTTCTTGCTCCAAATGTTGGGATAACCCTGGGGTGAGGCGGGCTGACGACAAACATCGTGCAGGAAGATGAAGGTACGCGTAGCTATAGGGCCTATCGAATCGTTTGCATCGATACAGACTGCACTGACGGGAGTAGTGGTGCCGATTGTGATGGGCTCGACATAACGCACAGCATCGGCACGCGTGGGGCGTGTGCCATCCAAGGTGTAATATACGTCAAAGCCGGGCTCCGACGAGGCAAGCGTCAAAGCGAAGGCCTCGTCATGAAATGGTTGAGCTTCGCTGAACACGACCTCCTGTGCCTGCATTCCCAACGACAGACACCCGATGATTAACAATGATAATGTGTGTTTGTGTGTCAATTCTTTCAAAGATTATTGAGCAAATGGTCATTATGGTTTCATTCCCATAGCCCGGATATATCCTTCATTTGTCAGGCAGTTCTCGAACTTGGCGTTTTCGAGCAATTCGTTCATCGCAGCCTTGGCAACGTCATGACTTACCTTGTTGTCACGTATCTTTTTGAACGAACCACGATCAGCGGCGGCATATGCACGGATGAGTTCCCAGTTTTCGGGCATCTTGATCTGCTTCATACAACTGGTGGCGTTCATCTTCTTGTAGGGCCAATAGGTCCAACCGATGTTCTGCGACTCCATCACCCTGGTAAATCCATGAATCCACTCGTCGGTATTCTCTCCCGTCTCGCCCATATACATCGGCAGGTTCACGCTATCGCGGAAATGCACGAAGTCGGCAAGGTGCAGAGCTATGGTATCGCACCAATATCGATGGCAGGTGTACATCATCTTGTCGTCGAATTTGGAATCCTTGAAGACCGTGAAGTTGCCGTTCCACTGCGCACCGCCCAACATCACGATGTGGTTCTGATCGACTTTGCGGATAGCCTTGGTGATGCGCATATAAAGTGGTTCGAGAGCAGCATTGAGTTCTTCGAGTTTCTCGGCTTCATAGGGAGCAATAGGCTCATTCAGCAGATCATAACCAATTACGATGGTGTCGTTGGCATAATGGGCGGCGATGCGTTGCCAGATGTTGCAACAACGCTGTTGCTGCCACTCACTTTCCAAGAGCCATGGATAACCATAACTGTCGTCGATGTTGTCGCCCGTCTGGCCGCCCGGGGCATCGTGCATATCGAGGATGACACGCAGGTTCTCGTTGCGACACCAGTCCACAACTCGATCAATCAGGCGGAATCCCTCGGTGCTGTCGTTCCTTCCCATATAATACTCATCGGTGAAGAGTTTATAGTGGAACGGAATACGCAGGGTGTTCATGCCTGTCTGGGCAATATAATGAATATCGGCCTCGGTGATGTAGTTCTCCTTGAACTGGTTCCAGAAGTTGGCAGTGAACTCTTCACCCGTCAGTTCGCAAAACATCTGGTTGATAAGACGGTAGGACGATGTTTCGCCAAAGCGGAACATATATCCTTCGGGGTTGATCCAGTTGCCCAGATTGATGCCTCGAATAAAGAACTTCTCTCCATCGGGCTTCACGAGGTCGTGTCCGCTCACCGTGATGAAGCGTCCTTCAAAATCGTTCTGCACTGTCGTTTTCGGCGTACAAGCCGCCAATAACACGATGGCGATGCCTAAGGTAATAACACTTTTCATGCGTTTAGACTCTATAATAAAAAAAACTACGCTGCAAAGATATATATTATTTTGCCTCTCTCCAAATCTTCGGCAAAAAAATACTGTAAATGAGAGCATTTTTGCCAGATGACGAAAAACGGGAGGGCGAAATCATCGCTCTCCCGCTAATTCCATTACCGAGTATTTACTTGGTGAAATAGGTTTTCTTGCCGTTGATGAGATAGAAATGTCCGGCCTCTGGTGCTATGACCCTGCGGCCATTCAAGTCGAATACCTGCTGACGATGCTGCGGAGCATTCATTTCCTCGATGCCTGTGACGGATGAATCATAGACGGCATTTTCGATAATGTAAGTTATCTCCATCGGCATACTGCCATACGAAAAACGTGCAGTGAGGCTGAGCGTATTGTCACTATGACTGTAGGTAGCAGTCAGCGAGGAGCCTGTGATGGCTTTCTCGACATCGTCCACGACGATGGTCTCGCTAAAGGTCTGCTCATCGAAGACAACACTTCTCGTCTCCATGTCATAGGTGAAGGTTGCTCCATGGATGGTGAACGAAGGGAGGGTCATATTCATCGCGGAATAGACCATCTTCGGCAAGGTGATGTCGGCATCGGTGGCACCATTTACCTGCATAAAAACGACGTCTGACTCGTTGTTCTGCCACACATCCATAGACTCAACGCCAAATTTGGAAGGACCGACAAAAGCCATTGGACCATGCTGTGCAATGGCTGTGGCGCACAAAACTGCACCTGCAAAAAGAGATAGAATTCGCTTCATAGTTTTGTTGTTTTATAGAATAATTATAAATAATGTATAATATACTTTCGACCCTGGACACAAAAAAGACCGTATCCTTGCCTTTTTCGGGTGCAAAGATACGGCTATTTTACTAGTCGTGCAATCCTTATTTTTGAGGAACCGCATCCTCAATAATGAGGATAAGGCGTTTCAATCCATCGAGGGCTTCAATTCTTCGATGCTCACAAAGCCATTTACCACCGAGTAGATGATGATGTCGGCGATGGAACGTGCGCCCAGTTTCTCCATGATGTTTTTGCGGTGGGAGATGACTGTGGTTACGCTAATCTGAAGTTGATCAGCTATCTCTTTGTTGATATAACCCTTGCTGAGCAACACCGCCACCTCGATTTCTCGTGCCGAAAGCACCTGACCTCCTTGTCCCGACTGTTTCTCCATCAGATAGCGCATACCATGGCCCTTGCTCTGGAGCGTCATCATATCGCGTATCAGTGTAGCTTCACTCTGGCATACGTTGAGGGTGAATACCCCATTGATGCTCATGTCTCCAGCCACCAGCACTATGCTCTTGTGCGGATTGTTGCGGAAGAACTGGACATGTTCGAAATAGATGCGTGATGATACGAAGAAGTGCTGGAAGTCGAGGTTCTCCTGATTTTGGAGCACCTCAAACGATTCGCAGACCACGACCTCAGCGAATGGTGGCAAGAACCTGCCCAGCACCTGCTGAAGGCCCAAGCACGTCAGGATATTGTCGTCGATGATGGCAAAACGGAATGTCGGCACAATCAGATTGAAATTTTTGAATGAAGGGCTGACGACCCATGCTGGCGCCAGCCCTTCGATTTGTTATCTTGAATCGCTTAGCAGAAAGGATTCTCGGTGGGATAGTAGTTGCCCTTCGGGAAGTTGTAGTCGATTTCGTCAACGGGGATGCCCATGTACTTGAGAACCTCCCAGAAGTACTTGCCCTGATGGCCGAACAT
>JAZQBS010000077.1:0-24377 GCA_045545875.1 Bacteroidales bacterium | reverse complement strand
GGTACCAATACTCCATCGACCCGCAATTGGATTCTTGGATTGAGCCTTACATTCTAATTTGTCTTTATAATAACGAATATAATTATGAAAAATATAGCTAAATTCTTGATTGGTGCATTGGTAGCCACCCCCTTGGTGATGACTTCATGCAGCGAGATCCTTGATGAGACTCCTCGTTCCACCATCACCCCTCAGCTGATGCAGACCGACCAGGGTGTACAGTTGGCATTGACTTCGGTCTATTCCTCGCTCCGCTATTTCTGGGGACCTGTCAGTCCCTATTATGTGATGCAATATGGCACCGACGAAACAACCTATGGCAACCTTGTCGGCGCAGGTTCCGAGGAGTATAGAATGGATGAATATACGCTCACTCCCGAAACGGGGCGTGCCGGTGTCTATTGGTCGTCCAACATGTTTGCCTACATCAACACGTGCAACGCCATCATCCAGAATGGTGAGGCTGGCGGTGCCGATGCCCGTTTGCTTGGCGAGGCTCGCACCCTCCGTGCCTTCTATCAGTTCCTGCTCGTCCAGCTCTATGGCGGCATCCCGCTCGACCTTGGTTCGGGCATCCAGGCCTACAACACCACCGCCATCCGTACTTCTACCCGCAACACGATCGAGGAGACCTACACCATGGCAGAGTATGGCATCATTCCACAGCTCGAGAAGGCCGTCACCGAACTTGCAGGCAGCAGCCGCAACGATCGTCAGGCAGGTTGCGTGACACTGGCATTTGCCCAGTACGTGCTTGCCAAGGCTTATCTGACCTACGGCTGGTATCTCAAGAACAATGGCGGCAACGGGCAGGACTACTTCCAGAAGGCCTACAACACGGCCAAGGCTTGTGTCGATAATCCAAGCGGTTTTGCCCTCGAGACCTACTATCACGATGTACACGATGCGCTCAACGACCGCAACGCCGAAATCCTGCTCTATGCTGACCGCAGCGACGCTGCCGGCTTCTCGGCTTCCGAAGGCGATGGTTGGGGCACCGAGTCGGCCAAGGGCAATATTCAGTCGTACGCCATCCGTCCCTGGTTCGATACTGGCTTTGCTGCAGGTCCTTCACCTTGCGGGCGTGCTGCCGAGCAGGACTATGGACGTCCTTGGCGCCGTATGGCTCCCACCTATGAAGCCATCACCCGTATTTTCGCCGACAAGACCAACGACTCCCGTTATGACGGCACGTTCCAGAAGGTTTGGAAGTGCAATCAGAATGCCGGTTCGGCCATGGGCGTCTCTTCGGCTTTCGCTCTTGGCGACACTGTCATCTACATGCCTGGCTACGAGATCGAAGGGGCTTCCGAGCCACAGCACTTCGGCGGTTCCTATCCCGTTCAGACCCTTCCTGGCAAAAACTATGGCGTCTTCACGCCCAAGCATATGACTCGTGAGAACTTCCCCGCACTCTGGAAGCAGGGTCCCTACAATCCGCTTAGCGGCAATGCCAACTCTTCGTCACTTCGTCCTGTCGATATCGCCAAGCTTTCCGAGGTTTATCTCATCGGTGCAGAGGCTGCCGTCATGCTTGGCAACACCGAGAATGCCAAGGCCCTCATCCGTCCGTTGCGTGAACGTGCTGCCAACCGTGTGGAAAACACCCCTGCCCAGAACGAAGCTGCCAAGGCCGTGCTGCTTGCCGACCTCGATGCACAGACCATCGATATCGACTTCATTCTCGACGAGCGTTCGCGTGAACTCTTCGGCGAAGGTCTCCGCTGGCTCGACTTGGTTCGCACCAAGAAACTCAGCCGTGCCAAGACCTACAGCATCTGCCCATTCAACAAGGACACTGCTCAGCCCCTGACCACCTTCACCCGTCCAGGTCTTGAGAATATCGAAAACGAACCCAACAGCAAGTATTATCTGCACCCGATTCCGCAGTCCTTCATCGATGCTCTCGATATGGACGATGCTTCTAAGAAAGCATATCAGAACGAACTCTGGAGATAACCTGTTGCTTTAACTTCAATAATTGCCCCTTCATTGTGAAGGGGCTTTTTTGTGTTATAGGTTCGTTTTTGTTCGAATCTGCTCAAAAATAAGGCAAATACTCATTTTTGACCCGCTGATTCTTGCTTTTTCATCAAATAATCCTTATCTTTGCAGCGTAATATCCCTGCGTAATAATTACCTTTAAATATATATTGACATGAAGAAGCACTTATCATTACTGACATGCCTCTCGCTTGCCGTTTTCGGCATGTTGTCTGCCCACGACGGTTCGCAACTATGGTTGCAGGGCTCGGCGCCCTCGGCAACCTCCACACTCGAAATCGCCAACGCCGAGCTTAGTCAAAGTTGGAAGGGCGCGGCGCCCGTCCTGAAGCTCAACAAGTCCATGAAGGCATTGCCCGACGGCTCGTTCAGCATCACCATCCAGGCGGGAACTCCTGTCATCCAGTCGGCATCCGAAGTAGGCTTGCTCTACGGTGCCTACCACCTCATCCGCATGCAGCAGACGGGTGCCAACGTCCGTGACACCGCTCTCGTCGAACAACCTTCCTACAACATCCGCATTCTCAATCATTGGGACAACCTCAACGGCACCATCGAGCGCGGCTATGCCGGTCGCTCCATCTTCTGGCGCAACAGTGCCGACCAGATGCGACGCAATGCCGATGGCGAGGTCAACGAGGAGGACCTGCTCCATCCCAAGGATGCGCCCGAGATTCCTTCGGTCGATCGTCTGCGCGACTATGCACGTGCCAATGCCTCCATCGGCATCAATGCCTACGTGCCCGACAATGTCAACGCTTCGCCCAAGGTGCTCACCGCCGAATATCTGCAGGAAGTCAAGAAGATGGCCGACATCATGCGTCCATATGGGATTCGCACCTATCTCGCCATCAACTTTGCTTCGCCCATGGTCATCGGTGGCCTCGAAACTGCCGATCCTCTTGACAAGAATGTACAGAAGTGGTGGACAGCCAAGGTGAAGGAGATCTACAGGCTCATTCCCGACTTCGGAGGCTTCCTCGTGAAGGCCAACTCCGAAGGCCAGCCTGGCCCGAATGACTTCGGACGCACCCATGCCGAGGGTGCCAACATGCTGGCCAAGGCTTTGAAGCCTTTTGGCGGCATCGTCATGTGGCGAGCCTTCGTCTATAGCCCTTCCGACCCCGACCGTGCCAAGCAGGCCTATCTCGAGTTCCAGCCGCTCGATGGGCAGTTCCTCGACAACGTGATCATCCAGATCAAGAATGGCCCCATTGACTTCCAGCCGCGCGAAGCCTACAGTGCCCTCTTCGGTGCCATGCCTAAGACACGCGAGATGGCCGAATGGCAGATTACCCAGGAGTATCTGGGCCATAGCAACCACATCGCCTATCTTGCTCCCATGTGGACCGAGTTCCTCCAGCAGATCAAGGACATCGCCCATTGTCCCATCAACAATGCCTTGAGTCCTGCCCGTGCGCTCACCGCCATCAGCGCCGTCTCGAATGTCGGCAACAGCCCCTCGTGGTGCGGCAACGTCATGGCGCAAAGCAACTGGTACGCCTTCGGACGCCTGGCTTGGAACGACGAGCTTTCGGCCTGTCAGATTGCCGACGAGTGGGCACGCCTCACGCTCTTTGCGGGTCGCGATGATGCAGCTACTGCCAAGGCGCTTGCCAACGTCAAGAGCTTGATGATGCGCAGTCGTGAGGCCATCGTTGACTATATGATGCCCCTCGGTCTGCATCACCAGTTCGCCTGGGGTCACCACTATGGTCCCGAACCCTATTGCGATATCCCGGGTGCGCGTCCCGACTGGATGCCCAGCTATTATGCCCGTGCCGACCGCGAGGGGCTGGGCTTCAATCGCTCCTCGACGGGTTCGAATGCCACGGGCCAGTATCCTGCCGACTATGCAAAGGTGCTCGACGACCCCGAGACATGTCCTTACGATCTGCTGCTCTGGTTCCATCATGTGCCCTGGGGCAAGACCATCCAGCATCGATGCGGCTCTAAGGTAATGCGCGAGAGCCTGTGGGATGCCCTTTGCCATCACTATCAGCAAGGCCTCGACGAGGCTCGCGCTATGCAGCGCGACTGGGAACGCTGCCAAGGTCTGATTGATGCCGACACGTTTGCCGACATCCAGCGTCGTCTCCGCATCCAGACGCGCGATGCCCAGTGGTGGAAGGATGGCTGCCTGCTCTACTTCCAGACCTTCTCCACTTTGCCCTTCCCCGATGATGTGGAGCCTGCCGTCCACGATCTCGACAAGCTTCGTGCCATCAAGCTCGGCATCACCAACTACGAGTGTCCTTCGCAGGAGCTGCTCGACTCTGTGCGCTAAGCGCTGCAATTTTCTCGGAGTACTCTGATTTTTCGGAGTACTCCGAATACTCTGAATACTCTGATTACTCTGAGGACTCCGATAACTCCGACCACTCCAATCACTCCGATTATCCCCCCTTTCTAAACCCATGACCTCTCTTGAAACCTTGCGCAAGCGCGCACAAGAAACCCTTTCGAAACTCACACTCGAAGAGAAGTGCAATCAGTTGCTCCACGAAGCCCCCGGCATTCCACGCCTTGGCATCAAGCCCTACAACTGGTGGAGCGAAGCCCTTCATGGCGTGGCACGCTGTGGCCGTGCCACCGTGTTTCCCGAACCCATCGGACAGGCTGCCACCTTCGACCCCGAGCTCTCCCGCCGCATCGGTGAGGCTGTTTCCACCGAAGGACGCGCCAAGTTCAACATCGCCCAGCAAATCGGCAATTACGGCGAAGATGCCGGCCTGACCTACTGGTCGCCCAATGTCAACCTCTTCCGCGACCCGCGCTGGGGACGCGGAATGGAGACCTATGGTGAAGATCCGCTGCTCATCTCCCGTATGGGTGTCGAGTTCATCCGTGGCATGCAGGGCGATGACCCCGTTTTTCTCAAGACAGCGGCCTGCGCCAAGCACTATGCCGTACATTCCGGTCCCGAGAAGTTGCGCCACGGCTTCAACGTCAACCCTACCAAGCGCGATCTCTTCGAGACCTATCTTCCTGCCTTCGAGGCTTGTGTGAAGGAGGGTAGGGTAGAAAGCGTGATGTCGGCCTACAATGCCGTCTATGGCGATTCGGCCACGGGCAGTCACTACCTGCTCACCGAAATATTGCGCAACAAGTGGCACTTCGAGGGCCATGTTGTGAGCGACAGCTGTGCCATCGAGGACATCTGCACCGGTCATCATCTGGCCAAAGACTACGCCGAAGCCTCGGCCATCTCGTTGAAGGCCGGTTGTGATGTTGATGCAGGTTGGTGCCACCATCACCTCTACGAGGCCGTGCAGCGCGGACTGTGCACCGAAGCCGAAGTCGATCGCGCGCTGCTTAATGCATATATCACACGCGAGAAACTCGGTATCCTCTTGCCCGACGACGAGTCGCCCTATCGTAACTATGGCGAAGAGGTCATCGAATGTGCTGAACATCGTGCCTTGGCGCGCGAAGCAGCTCGCAAGGGCATGGTATTGCTCAAGAACGACCAGACGCTCCCGCTGCGCAAGGATCTCGAAAGCATCTTTGTGGGTGGTGCCTACGCCACCGACACCTTCGTGCTCATGGGCAACTACTACGGCATCTCGTCGCGCATGGTAACCTATCTCGAAGGTATTGCCGAACGTGTCTCGGCAGGCACACAGATCTTCCACTTGTACGGTTTCCAAGGCACGACGCCTTCGATCAATCCCATCAACTATGCCCTCCCCACGGCTCGTGCCAAGGATGTGGCCATTATCTCACTGGGTGTGTCGGGACTGCTTGAAGGCGAAGAGGGCGATGCCATCGCTTCGACCAATGTGGGCGACCGTCCCAACATGCGCATCCCCGAGCATCAGCTCGAGTTCCTGCGTCAGATTTCGAAGGACCACAAGAATAAGATAGTGGCTATCGTCAGCGGTGGCTCAGCCCTGGAGCTTGAAGAGGTGTGCCAGCTCTGTGACGCTGTCATTTTCTGTTGGTATCCTGGCGAAGAGGGAGGCACGGCTTTGGCCGATGTGCTCTTTGGTGACGAGAACTTCTCGGGCCGACTGCCTATTACCTTCCCGGCCGGCGATCAGGCATTGCCACCGTTCGAGGACTATTCGATGGAGGGGCGAACCTACAAGTGGCAGACCGAAGGCATACAGTTCCCGTTCGGCTATGGCTTGAACTACGGACATGTTGCTTATCGCGACGTTGCAGTCGTCGGTCACGAAGACGAAGCTGTCACCATCGACCTGACTCTTGTCAACGACAGCGCTTGCACCGTCGATGAGGTAGCACAGATTTATGTGGCCACACCATGGGCGGGCCAGCTTCTGCCCAATAGCACGCAACATGTGGCCAACCAGCAGCTCGTTGCTTTCCGTCACGTCCTTCTTGCTCCAGGTGAGGGGCAGATTGTCCGGCTCACCATTCCTCTCGCCCGATTCACCACGGTCGATGCCGAAGGTGAGCGCCAGCTCGTTCCAGGTCGCTACGTCATCACCGCTGCCGCCGCCGCTCCCTGTCAGCGCAGTCGCGAACTCGGTGTCGAGATGGTTTCGACTGAAATAATTCTTTGAAAACAACCAAATACACATATCACCATGGAAGAGATTTTGAATTTTGTGAAGGGCTGTCCGTGCTACTTCATTGCTACGTGCGAGGGGAATCAGCCTCGCGTGCGTCCGTTTGGGACTTTTATCGAGTTCGAAGGAAAACTGTATGTGCAGACGGGTCATGTGAAGCCTGTTGCCCATCAGATTGCTGCGAATCCTAGGGTGGAGATCAGTGCGTTCGATGGGAAGGGCTCGTGGTGTCGTATCACCGCCGTGCTGGTAGAGGATCCTCGCATCGAGGCCAAGAAGGCAATGCTCGATGCTTATCCCCAACTGCGTGCGATGTACGATGAGAATGATGGCAACACGGCCGTGTATTATCTGACGCAAGTCAAGGCGTCCATTTGTTCGTTTACTGAACCTGTGAAGACTTTCGAGTTCTAAATATCTGTAATCGATAGAAACGGAACGGACGGTAAGGATCGACTATCTCGAACCAAAATGGAGCATCTACGAACGTAGGCGCTCCATTTGCTATGGAATGTTGTACGTCTGCGAACATAGGCGCTCCATTTGCTATGGAATGTTGTACGTCTACGAACATAGACGCTCCATTTGCTATGGAATGTTGTACGTCTACGAACATAGACGCACAATTTTCTGCGCGAAATAGTACGTCTACGAACATAGACGCACAATTTTCTGCGCGAAATAGTACGTCTACGAACATAGACGCACAATTTTCTGCGCGAAATAGTACGTCTGCGAACATAGACGCACAATTTTCTGCGCGAACTAGCATGTCTGCGAACCTTGACGCACAATTTTCTGCGTGAAATAGTCTGTCTATGAACGTAGACGCTCCATTTCTTGTAGAATATTGTACGTCCGTGAACGTGGATGCACTATTTCGGTTTTTGTAAATCCAGTCCCCATTGCGATTATTCTTTCTTCCACGTCATAGTTTATTATCTCGCGCTTTAGGTTGCTTATTGCATGAAATTGGAGATTTTTATTGAGTTATATGGTTGTAAAGTTATACAGAAATTCCACGGATGAACATAGATTTTATATTGGGTTAATCTATGCAGATCCGTGGAATTTCTGTGTGACCCTTATGAAGGGTGCGGGGTGGGATCAATCGAAGAAGCCGGGCTGCTTGTAGGGGATGCCAAGCTCGCGATCGACGGTGGCAAGGATGCCTTCGACCTGACCGAGGGCGAACATGCGGCCGAGGAGGGTGTAGCCGGCATTGTGGCCATGGCTCGACTCGTCGAAGATGCCGCCAGGCTGATCGGTGAACGTCATACCATGATCGACACGCATCGGGAGACCGGGGTTCTCCTTCTCGAAGATGCGGGCAAGCTCGATGAGGTTGGCACGACCGCCCAAGTGGCTGGCCTCGGTGAAGTCGCCGTTGGGGAAGATGTGGCAGCTGCGGAGGTGTACGAAGTGGGTACGCGAAGCGAACTTCTTGGCAAGATCGACCACGTCGTTGTAGGCACCAGCTGACAGTGAGCCAGCGCAGAAGGTGAGGCCGTTGTGCTTGTTGGGCACAGCATCGAGGAACCAGCGGATATCCTCTTCGGTGCGGATGATGCGCGGCAGACCAAGGATCTCGATGGGGGGATCGTCGGGGTGTACGCACATGTTGATGCCGAACTCCTCGCAAGTGGGCATGATGGCCTCGAGCCAGTACTTCATGTTGGCGCGGAGTTGTGCCTTGTCGATACCCTTGTAGAGGTCGAGGAACTCGCGGAACTTCTGCACGGGAGCGTCGTCGTTCTCGCTGAAGTTGCCGCTCACGAAGCCCTGCGTCTTGATGACGATGTTCTCGACGAGCTTGTGGTCCTTCTCGGGGGTCATGGTCTTGGCCAGTTCGTCGCACTCGGCGAGCACGTTGCGTCCTTCGCCTACGCCCTCGGGGAACTTGAAGGCTGCCCACTCCTCACGAGCGCCTTCGCGCTTGAGGATGTAGATGTCGAAGTAGGCAAACTCTGCATAGTTGAAGTAGAGGTTGGTGGATCCATTGGGATTGTCGTGCAGCAGGTCGGTGCGTGCCCAGTCGAGCACAGGCATAAAATTGTAACAAATGGTCTTGATGCCTTCGAGGCCGAGGTTGCGGAGGCTCTCCTTATAGACCTCGATCTGATAGTCGCGGTCGGGACCACCGTACTTGATGGTTTCGACAACGGGGAGTGACTCGACGACGCTCCAGCGCATACCATAGCTTTCGATATAGCTCTTGAGGTCGTGAATCTTCTCACGTGTCCATACTTGGCCGAGCGGCACGTCGTGCAATGCGGTGACGATGCCCTCGACTCCGATTTGTCTGAGCATGGCAAGGGTGATCTTGTCCTTCTTGCCAAACCAACGCCAGGTTCTTTCCATGTGGTTATGGGTTTTGAGTTATGGGTTTTGAGTTATGGGATTTTTTATCACGAAATGTTTGGGCAAATATACTCATTATTTTTATAGTCACAATAGGTATTGTGAAAAAAACGAATTATCGAAAGAAAAACCGCCGATAGTGGCTGATATTGGCACGTGGAATGTTCAGCGCATCTGCTTGAGCAGACTGATGGCCTGCTTGACAGAGGTGACGCCACTGATGAGGATGGAGCGCCGTTCGTTCTTGTTCTCGAGGCGGCTAATGTGGTAGTGCTTCTGATAAAAGTCGAGCACGTGGTCGAACTGCTTCATGTCGTAGTATTCTTCGCCCATGCTGGTGACGAAGAGGCAGCGCATCTTGCCACCGCGCAGGATGATGCGTTCGAAGCCAATCTCGCGGCCCAACTGACGAAGGAGAACGACACGGATGAGTTCTTCTCCAGGTTCGGGGATTTTGCCGAATCGGTCGATGAGACGCTTGCGATAGGCATCGATCTCGTCCTGGCGTGTGAGGTTGTCGAGCTCCTGATAGAGAGCAATGCGTTCGCTCGACTCGGGCACATAGGCTTCGCCGAACGAGATGTCGAGATCGGTGTCGATGGCACATTCGTCGGTGATGTTGTCGCCCTCCTGCTGCTCGCCCTGGAAGAGGGTGTGGAACTCCTGCGTCTTGAGCTCCTTGACGGCCTGCTTGAGGATTTTCTGATAGGTTTCGTATCCAAGGTCGGCAATGAAGCCCGACTGCTCGCCGCCCAGCAGGTTGCCTGCGCCACGGATGTCGAGGTCCTGCATGGCGAGGTGTATGCCCGAACCGAGGCCCGAGAAGTTCTCGATGGCCTGCAGACGGCGACGCGCATCCTGAGTGAGGTAGCTGTAGGGCGGGGTGATGAGGTAGCAGAATGCCTTCTTGTTGGTGCGTCCCACGCGACCGCGCAACTGATGGAGTTCGGAGAGTCCGAAGTTCTGCGCATTGATGACGATCATCGTGTTGGCATTGGGGATGTCGAGGCCCGATTCGATGATAGTGGTGCAGATGAGAATGTCGTACTCGTGGTTGGCATAGTCGAGGATGAGCTGCTCCATGACGTTCGACTCCATCTGGCCGTGTGCCGTGGCGATACGGGCATCGGGGACGAGCTTCGAGATGCGTGCAGAGAGTTCGGGCAGTTGCGCAATCTTGTTGTTGATGATGAAGACCTGTCCGTTGCGCGAGAGTTCGAAGTTGATGGCCTCCTTGATGACGGCATCGTCGAAGCGATGGATCTCGGTCTGGATGGGGTAGCGGTTGGCGGGCGGGGTGGCGATGATGCTGAGGTCGCGAGCGCCCATGAGGCTGAACTGCAGGATGCGGGGGATGGGAGTGGCTGTCATGGTGAGCGTATCGACGTTGATGCGCATGGCCTTGAGCGCCTCCTTGACCTTGACGCCGAACTTCTGTTCCTCGTCGATGATGAGGAGGCCGAGGTCGGCAAACTTCACCTTCTTGCCGATGAGCTTGTGGGTGCCGATGATGATGTTGATGTCGCCCTTGGCGAGGTCGGCAAGGAGTTGGGTGGTCTGTTTGGCAGTGCGTGCACGCGACAGATAATCGACGCGCACCGGGAAGTCCTTGAGACGTTCGGAGAAGGTGCGGTAGTGCTGATAGGCGAGCACGGTGGTGGGGACGAGCACCGCCACCTGCTTGCAGTCGTTGCAGGCCTTGAGGGCGGCACGGATGGCCACTTCGGTCTTGCCGAAGCCCACATCGCCGCAGATGAGACGGTCCATGGGTCGCGCCGACTCCATGTCGCGCTTTACCTCTTGGGTGGCCTTGAGCTGGTCGGGCGTGTCCTCGAACATGAAGCTGGCCTCCAGCTCGTGCTGCATCTGCGAGTCGGGGCTGTACTGGAAGCCCTTCTCTTCGCGACGCATCGCATAGAGGGCGATGAGGTCGCGCGCCATGTCCTTCATCTTCTCCTTGGTCTTGTCGCGCAGGCGTTCCCAACTGCCGTGGCCCAGCTTGGTCAAGGATGGGGGTGCAGCGTCGTGGCCGCGGTACTTCGACAACTTGTCGAGCTGGTGGATGGAGACGAAGAGCAGGTCGCCGTCCTTGTAGATGAGCTTGACCACTTCTTGATAGCGGTCGTTGCCGTCAGCATCCTTGCCGATGGGCATGTTGACGAGACCACCGAACTGTGCGATGCCGTGATCGACGTGGACGATGTAGTCGCCGATGTTGAACTCCATCAGTTCCTTGATGCTCATGGCAATCTTGCCCGAACGTGCACGGTCGGAGCGCAGACTGTACTTGTGGAAGCGGTCGAAGATCTGGTGGTCAGTGAAGTAGCAGTTGAGGCGGTCGTCGTCGATGAATCCCTGATGGATGGCACGCGGGATGCGGACGAGCTTGAAGTGTTCGCCACGGTCCTCGAAGATGGCCTCGATGCGGTCGAGCTGCTTGGGCGAGTCGCTGAGGATATGGATGGTGTAGCCCTTGAGGGCATACCGCTGGAAGTCCTGGCTGATGAGGTCGAAGTTCTTGTGCCACTCGGGTTGAGGGGTGGTGTGGAACTCGATGACGGAGGTTGAAGGGTTCGAAAGGTTCGAGGGGTTCGAAGGGTTTGAACGGTTGCTGATGTCGATGCGATTGAACTTCATCAGTTCGGCCTTGAAGCGGTCGGCATCAACCAGTTTCTGGAGGGCAGTCATGTCGCCTTCCTCGGTAGCCAGGAGTTGCTCGGAGAGTTCCTGATGGGTGATCTGGAAGACGCGTTCGCACACCCATTGGACATCCTCGCAGGCAATGATGGCCGAAGGGGGCAGGAACTCCATAAGCGAGATGCCACGAGCCTCGTCCTGACTGAAACTGGGGGCGATGGTGACTTCCGTCAAGCGTTGTTTCGAAAGCTGCGTATCGACCTCGAAGGTGCGTAGCGAGTCGATCTCGTTGCCGAAGAAGTCGATACGATAGGGATATTCGGACGAATAGCTGAAGACGTCGAGGATGGAACCGCGCACGGCAAACTGTCCAGGCTCATAGACATAATCGACACGCTGGAAACCACGGTCGAAGAGCACTTCGGCCACAAACTTCGGATCGACCTTCTCCTCCTCGTGGAGGGTGATGATGGCTTCCTTTACCTCCTCGCTTTGCGCCACCTTTTCGGCCAAAGCCTCGGGATAGGTCACCACGAGAAGGGAGGCGCGGGGCTTCTCGCTTGAAGCATCGGCAGGGGCGGGTTGCTGCTGGATGAGTGCTTGGATGGACGACAGCGTCTCGGTGCGCAGGATCTCGTTGGCCGAATCGATCTGTCCGTACTTGATGCTGCGCTTGTAGCCGCTGGGGAAGAACGATACCGCCCCTTCGCCACCAATCTGGATAAGGTCGTGGTAGAAGTAGCCCGCCCTCTCCTCGTCGTTGAGCACGAAGACGACGATGCAATCAACGGCATTCTTGAGCGGGGCAAGGAAGGTGGCGGCGGCAGAACCAGTGAGACCTTTGAGTTGAATGACAGAAGGCTTCGAGGAATCCATTCCCCGAAGTTTAGTAACAAGTGCATTGAATCTGGGCTTCTGCAGCACCAGGTCTTTGATTTCCATAAAAAAGATACGGAGACCTCGTTGGTGGGGTCTCCGTGTGGGCGCTGAGGGATTCGAACCCCCGACCCTCTGCTTGTAAGGCAGACGCTCTGAACCAGCTGAGCTAAGCGCCCGAGCGATTAGCGATGATGGTCTTCAACCAAAGTCGCTAAGCGTCAATGCAGGTGCAAAGATAGTCGAAAAAAGCGTATGCTCCAAATTTTTTACGTTCTTTTTTGTAAAAATGCGCGAAAAATTTGATTTTTTGCACAAAAGGGTTTATCTTTGCCCCTTGAATAGAGTTACTATATGTTACAAGACTGGTTGCCGACATCGGCCAAGGAGGTGAAACTCCGCGGTTGGGACACGCTCGACGTGATCCTGTTTTCGGGTGATGCCTACGTGGATCATCCGAGCTTTGGAGCTGCGGTGATAGGACGAGTGCTGGAGTCGGCAGGCTATCGGGTGGCCATCGTGCCGCAGCCCGACTGGCACGGCGACATGCGCGACTTCACCAAGTTGGGACGTCCGCGCCTCTTCTTCGGCATTTCACCCGGTGCGATGGATTCGATGGTGAACCATTATACCGCCAACCGTCGCCGCCGTTCGGACGATGCCTATACGCCCGATGGACGTCCGGGAATGCGACCCGATATGCCGTCGATTGTCTATAGTCGCATACTGCGCCAACTCTATCCCGATTCGCTCATCGTTTTGGGCGGCATCGAGGCGTCGTTGCGCCGCCTGAGTTACTACGACTATTGGGAGGACCGCTTGCGCCCCAGCCTGCTGGCCGAATGCGATGCAGATGTCATCACTTATGGTATGGGCGAGCAAGTGACGACGGAAATTGCCCAGCGCATTGATGCATTGATAGGACAAGACGAGGGACAACCTATGCCTACAAGGCAGGACATCGTACCGCTTATAGCAGATATCCCACAGGTTGTTACCCGCCAAAAGACGATTGTGGAGCAGGAGGGTGACATCGTGCTGCATCCCTACGAGGAATGTCTGCGTAACAAACGCAGCCAAGCCGAGAACTTTCGACACATCGAGGAGGAGAGCAACAAGTGGCATGCCGAGCGCATCTGGCAACAGACGGGCGATATGTATATCCTGGTGAATCCGCCCTATCCGCCGCTCTCCACGGAGCAGGTGGACCGGGCCTTCGACCTGCCTTATACGCGTATGCCGCATCCTCGATACAACGGTAAGCGTATCCCTGCTTACGAAATGATACGTCACTCGATCTGTATGCATCGCGGCTGCTTCGGGGGGTGCGCGTTCTGCACAATCTCGGCCCATCAGGGCAAGTTCATCGCTTCGCGCAGCAAGGAGTCGATACTCCGTGAAGCCCGACAGGTGACGCAGATGCCCGACTTCAAGGGTTACATTTCCGACCTCGGAGGACCTTCGGCCAACATGTACCGCATGCATGGCAAGGACCTGAGCCTCTGTGAAAAGTGCAAGAAGCCTTCGTGTCTGCATCCCCAGGTTTGCCCGAACCTTCATGCCGACCATGGTCCGCTACTGGAGATTTATCGTGCTGTGGATGCATTGCCTGGTGTGAAGAAGTCGTTCGTAGGATCGGGTGTGCGTTACGACCTAATCCTCCATGAGGGACGAAACGGGGAGTACAAGGAGACGAACATGGCGTATGCCGAGGAACTGATACGCAACCATGTGAGCGGACGACTGAAGGTGGCACCTGAACACACCAACGACGAGGTGCTCAACATAATGCGCAAGCCGTCGTTCGAACTGTTCCACCGCTTCAAGCGTCTGTTCGACGAGGTGAACCACAAGTTCGGCCTGCGTCAGCAGATTATCCCTTACTTCATCTCGTCGCATCCTGGCAGCACCGAGGTGGCCATGGCCGAACTGGCAGCCGAGACGAAGAGCCTCGACTTCAAACTCGAACAGGTGCAGGACTTCACACCTACGCCGATGACCGTCTCGACCGAAATCTGGTATTCGGGCCTGCATCCCTATACGCTGAAACCCTGCTATTGCGCCCACAGTGCGGAGGAGAAACTGCGTCAACGTGCCTATTTCTTCTGGTACCAGCCCGAAAATGTGCCAAAATTGCGCAGTTCCCTCATTAAATTGGGCCGAAAAGACCTCGCCGACCGCCTGTTTGGCGTGAATGGCACGCATCTTGCAAGCAATAATCGTGGAGGGTATGGTGCGCCGTCAAATCGGGGAGCCTATCAGCCGGGACCCCGTGGCAACATGAGCCAGAACAAGTCGAAGCCGAATCGGTACGACAGGGGGTCGAGGTCAAATCCTCGTGGGAAATAACAATTGAAAATTAACAATTAACAATTGAATTGGGTATCAACAATTGCAATTACTAACATTATAAATATATAAATTATGGAAGGCTACACAATGGCTATGGCCGGTAACTACGGTTACTTCGTTATCATGATTGTCATCGCAGTGCTCGGATGGGTGGTGCAGCACAATCTGAAGAAAAAGTTTGAGAAATATTCACAGGAATACATTCCTTATACGGGTGCACAGGTAGCACAGATGATGCTCGACAGCTTTGGGCTGAAGGATGTGCGCATCACCCACGTGGCAGGCAATCTGACCGACCACTACAACCCGACTGACAAGACGCTCAACCTGAGTGATTCGGTGTATGAGTCGAATTCGATTGCTGCTGCTGCCGTGGCTGCCCACGAGTGCGGACATGCCGTGCAGCATGCTACTGCCTATTCGTGGCTGACATTGCGCAGCAAGATGGTTCCTGCCGTAAGTTTCTCGAGCAAACTGGTGTCTTGGGTGCTTCTGGGTGGTATCGTGCTGCTCCAATCGTTCCCACAACTTCTGCTCATCGGCATCATCCTTTTCGGTGTGACCACGCTCTTCAGTTTCGTCACTCTCCCTGTCGAAATTGATGCTTCGCGTCGTGCGTTGGCTTGGCTCGACAAGAGCGGTATGACATCGTTCCAGACGCAGAAGGATGCACGTGAGGCCCTGAAGGCTGCCGCTTACACCTACGTGGTGGCTGCTCTCTCGTCGCTGATGACCTTGCTCTACTACGTGTCGATCTATATGGGACGTCGCGATTAAGTTGCGTTTTCCTTTATCAAGAATTTGCGAATTAGCGAATTTGGCTTGACCTATTGAGTCTTGCACATTTTCGCTAATTCGTTTTTTATAATCCGTTTTTTGGGGTAGTTGAATGTCAAAAGAGGAAAAAATTTGGCAAAAAACAAAAATAATCGCATAAAAATTTGTTTTTTATTATGAAATTTCTCATATTTGTCCCCAAATTGGCGAATTTCACCATTTTAACTATTGTTACACATGGCAAAGCGACACGACGATATCAAAGACCTGACTATGGAGAAACCCTATCTCTCGATTGGAGAGGTGGCGGCCAAGTTTGATGTGTCGGTTGATTTGCTTCGCAAGTGGGAGAAGGCATTTCCGCAATATCTTCGCCCGCGCCGCACCCCCAGCGACAACCGCCTGTACGACGAAAAGGATGTACAGCGGGTGGGTGTCCTCTATCGACTGATACGCGTCGAAGGGCTATCGATTGAAGGAGCCAAGCGTAAACTGAAGGAAAAGGATATGACGGGCGATGAGGCCCGGCAAATAGTTATACAGCGACTGCAGGCCTTGCGTCAGCAGCTGCTCGGTATCATTGGAGAGTTGGAAATGGAGAGTAATCAGGTTATTTAAAGGTAATTGCTTATGGAGAACAAATACACAGAGGAAGAAAGAAAACAGATTGTCGAGGAACAGACCAAGGAGTTCTTCGAACGCGTGCATGAACTATTGCCTGCCAATGAGATTCCACGCGTCAAGGCAGCCTACGACCTGGCTGCCGAGGCTCACTCGAAGCAGATCAGGAAGAGCGGCATCCCCTATATCACCCACCCGATAGCGGTGGCGCGTATCGCGCTGGTCGAACTTGGACTGAAGACCAACCCGGTAATGGCTGCCCTGCTGCACGACGTGGTGGAGGACACCGACTACACGGTGGAAGACCTTCGCGAGCGTTTCGGCGAAGACGTTGCCTATCTGGTGGGCGTGCTGACCAAGAATTCGGACGGCAACTACAAGGTTTCGAAGCAGATTGATAACTTCAAGCACATGCTTGATTCGATCAACTACGATATTCGTGCGCTGCTCATCAAACTGGCCGACCGTATGCACAACATGCGTACCCTGGGCTCGATGCGCACCGACAAGCAGATGAAGATCACGTCGGAGACCGACTACTTCTATGCCCCTCTTGCCAATCGACTGGGCCTTTACGAGATCAAGTCGGAACTCGAGAACCTCTCGCTTCGCTGGCGTTCACCCCAGGAGTATGACCGCATCGAGAAGAAGATCGACCGCTATATGAGCATGCATCGCGAGGATATTGAGGCATTTCTGGAGCCTATTCGTGAGACCTTGGTCGAGCATGGCATCGAGGCACACGTCTATGCCCGTCCGCGTTCGGTCTATGCCCTGTGGCGCAAGATGAAGAACACGGGACAGACCTTCAAGGAACTGGAGCATGTGCATCAGATCAACATCATCATCAAATTTGATGAGGAGTTGGGCATGTCGGAGAAGAACCAATGCCTGCGCGTCTATTCGCTGCTCACCGACCTCTACGACGAGCGCCCGTATTCGCTCATCAACTACATCGATCAGCCCAAGGAGAACGGATATCAGTCGATCCACGTGCAGGTGATGTCGCAGGTGGGACAGTGGACCGAGGTACATATCTGTACCGAGACGATGCAGCGCAACTCGCAGCTTGGCTGCGTGATTGACCGCACCGAGGGTGTCGAGAACTGGATCCGCAAGTTCCGCGGCGTGCTGCGCGACGTGGCGCAAAGCGGTGTCGAGGGTGGATTCATGGAGTCGGTAGTCTCGTCGTTCTACAACGATGACATGATCATCTTTACGCCCAAGGGTCACTCCATTGTGCTGCCCAAGGGCTCGACGGTGCTCGACTTTGCCTACGAGATCCACACCAACGTCGGCAACCATGCCAAGTTTGCGCGTGTGAATGGCCGACTCTGTTCGATCTTCACCCAGTTGAAGCGCGGCGACCGCGTGGAGGTGGGCACCGAAGAGAACCAGTTGCCCGAATACCGCTGGCTGGGTCACGTCAACACTTACAAGGCACGTCGAGCCATCAACGTGGCACTCAACAAGAGCGGCATCAACATCGACGAGTTCCCCTACGACCTGTGTACCGAGTGCAATCCCTTGCCGGGCGACGAGATCATGGGCTTCAAGCACAAGGACGGGAAGATCCTGGTGCACAAGCGCAACTGCCCCGATGCCATTGCTCTGTCGGCAGCCGATGGTGATTCGATTGTGGACGTGCAACTGCCCATCCTGCCCGGCCGTACCTATTCCACCCGTATCGAGGTCAATGCAGTGGATCGTTCGGGCATCATGATGGACCTGATTGACATCATCTACAACCAGATGCATCTCTCGATCGACAGCATCCATGCCGTGACCGAGGACTACATCGGTATCATTCAGATCAAGATGCGTGTGCCTTCGGCCTTCGAGCTTTCGGAAGTCATCCGCATCATCGAGAATGTGAAGGGAGTGGAAGAGGTGAGAACTCTGTGAACAATTAACAATTAACAGTTAACAATTAACAATTGGAGATTGGGAAACTAATTAACAATTAATAAATAACAATTAACAATTGGTTGTTGGCGGATATTAATTACCTATATATAGGTATTGTCCATGTGAGGTTTATACGCTATCTTTGCGCCAAATTTTTTGAGTAATCGAAACAATACTTTTACATAACCCTTTAACTAATAGCATTATGAAGAAAATCTTTACGATTTCGGCCCTTGTGGCCGCCTCTTTCGGCTTTGCGATGAACACCAATGCTGAAGTGATTACCTGGGACTTCTCGGAATACACCGAGCAGGTGGATCTCGGAGGAGATTCTTACACTACGGAGTACAATGGCCTTACCCTCGTCGGCAATCAGGGTGCTGACAGTGGCAAGGAATATGTTTCTGCTGCCGCCGGCTTCCATTGCAATGGTACAAGCTCGGCTACACGTCGCTACATCTCGTATGTGCCTAGTGCAGACGGCAACATGGTGGTTACATTCCGTTCGAACAACTCTTCGGCTACCGATCGTTTGACCGCTATCGGTACTGCAGTGGTAACTGGCAGCGATGCCGCCGAACTGCTTGCCAATGAGGCTGTTCTTGCCGTGAACAATACCGATGGCAGTAATCAGGTGGAGGTTAGCGCTGACCTCGTTGCTGGCACGACCTATTACTTCTATTTCGCTTCAGGCGGCCAGTCGATCAAGAAACTTGAATACACGACTGCCGAAGCTGGCCCAACAGGCTATGGCTTCGAAGGCGAGGGTACCGCAGAGAGCCCATACATCCTGAAGAGTGCTGATGACTTTGCTACTCTTGCTGCCAACATCAATGCCGAGAATACGGGTGCTGGCGAATACTTCAAGTTGGCTGGTGACATCGACTTTGCCGGTGCTCAGCTCCCAATGATTGCATTGGGTGGCATCACGAATGTCAACAAGGTAGAGTATGCCTTCGAGGGCGTCATCGATGGTGCAGGTTACACCATCTCGGGTGTAAAGCACGACCAGCCCAACAAGGCTGATGCCTTTAGTTCGTATGTTGGCATCGTTTCTGCCCTTGGCGAGAACGGCGTGATCAAGAATCTCACCATTGATGGCGAGGTTTCGGGCAACCTGTATGTAGGCACATTCGCTGGCCTCTCGGCTGGTCTCATCGAGAACTGTGTGAACAATGCTCCTGTGACCAACACCGGTGCATACGGTGCAGGCATCGTGGGCAGCTTGATTCGTGGCACGGGCGTCGTACGTAACTGCGAGAACAATGGTACAGTCACTTCCAATGGCGGCAGCTATGCCTGCGGTATCGTCGGTGGCAGCCAGCGTCATTCGAGCATCGAATCATACAACTACGTGATTGCCAACTGTGACAACAATGCAGACATCACCAGCTCAGGTGTCGGTGCAGCCGGCATCGTAGGAAGTGGCGGCGGTCTGATTACAGATTGCAACAACTATGGTAATGTGACTGCTGGTGGACAGTATGCCGGTGGTATTATGGCTTGCTCCAACAATGAGGCCGTTACGTTCAAGAGGTGCATCAATTTCGCTGATGTAACGGGCGTTTCTAAGGTGGCTGGCATCGCTGGCGAACTTCGCAATGCTGCTTCGTTGCTCGATGGCTGCTACAATATTGCCGAAGTCGAGGATGGCGTTGTATCGGGCGGTGGCATTGTCGGCACCGATGCTGACGAGTCGAAGGTGAAGAACGTGGGTGGCCTCGTTGGCAATTCCACCAAGGAGGGCGCTACCGTAAAGCACAGCGCGAGCATCACTTCAGTAACCGTTCCCGCTACGGTTGAGACTGCTGGTCACCTTGCTGGTACAGCCGACATCGTGCTTGAGGATTGCTACTATTTTGCTCCTGATGCCGTTCTTCCTCTCGATAACGAAACTATGGCTATTGCCGATCCATTGGACATCAACAATAAATGGTCTAATTCATACGAAGGCAATGTGGTTGTCAATGTTATGGGCCAGGAAATCGTATTCGAAGATAAGCTGATCACAGTGAACCTGTTTACTAGTGACGAGGCTACCATCGAAATACCTGAGATTTCCTATCAGGGCTTCGTGATTGACGAATTTGACGTTAACGTTCCCTATACCGCTACTGAAGAAGGTTGCACATTCGCTGGAGGTGAATACACTGCCCAGGCTGGTGATTTTGCAATCCAAGGTACTAAATTTGAGGGAACTATGACCGAAACGGATCTTACCTTTACCACTGTCTTCACCGTCGGCACTATGCCAATGCCAATGACCGTGACCTTCAATGGCAAGAACGATTCGACCCAGACCATCATCGAGGTTGTTGATACACAGAAGGCAAAGGCCACTGAGAGATTTGACCTCCAGGGTCGTCGCATACAGGGTGAGGCTGGTCTCTTCATCGAGAACGGCAAGATCTTCTTCGTGCGCTAATCGTGTAGTTCACTTCATCATTTTATAAATGAAGAAAATACTTAGTCTCTGTGCCATGGTGCTCACTTCGGTGGGCCTCATGGCACAGTCCGCAACTTATACAGGCTCGGAGACTATCATCGTGGGTGGAACCTATACCTATACCTGCGACGATGCGAAATACCAGTTGACGTTCGTCGATGAAATGCTGAACGTCACCATCGAGGAAAAGTCGGTGGTTGGCACCGTGATGGGTGACCTCTCCCTTGGCACGATGGTAATCGACAACTTGACCTACGATGCCGAGAAGGGTGGCTACTATCGCGACTATACCGGCAGTGATGTGAGCATGACGCTTGTTGCTGTCAGCAACGGCGAAACGATCATCAACGGCAAATACTATTTTGAGAAACTTGGCAACATCCTCGTTGCAGCCAATGAGACGGGCTATCACATCGTCCACAATATGCAACCGGGTGCCATGCCTTTCCCGATAGAGTTTACTGTCGATGTCAAGATGGCTTCGGCCAATGTCTATGGCTTCACGGGTGCTGGCACGGAGAGCGACCCCTATCAGATAACAAAAGCCGACGACTTCCAGAAATTGGGAGAACTGATTACAGTTGACCATCGCGGTACCGGCGAATACTTCAAGGTGATGAATGACATCGACTTTGGTGGCGGGCAGTTGCCCAACATCGCCGTCGATGGCATCATCGAAGGGAAACTCAACAACACGCAATGGGGCTTTGAGGGCCACATTGTGGGCAATCATGCCACAATCACGGGCGTGAAGCACAACCTACCCCAGGGAGGCGCGTTCCAGTCGCTCGTCTCGGTATTGGCCGAAGGCGGTTCGATTGCCGACCTCGTATTTGCAAGCGACAACGAGCTGAACACCTACAACTATGCAGCACCGTTTGCCGCGCTTTGTGCCGGCACGATCAGCGGTTGCACCAACTACGCCGACATCTCGGCCACCAGTGCATACGCAGGCGGCATCTGCGGCATGATGATGTTCGGCAAGGGCACGATCAGCAATTGCGTCAACTATGGCAACATCTCTGCCATGTCGTACGCCACGGGTATCGTGGGCGGTTCGCAGAGCGGTAGCAGCATCACGAGCTATGACTATCTGGTACAGAACTGCCAGAACTATGGTTCGATTACGACTGGCCGTGGCACGGGTGCTTCGGGCATCGCAGGCTCGGTGGGCGGCACTATTTTGGGCTGTACCAACTATGGCAACGTGCGTTGCGTGAAAGAAGGCGATGAGCCCAAGGGTCTTTATACTGCGGGCATCGTATCTTGTCCCACGCGTCTCATTCGTGTGGAGGACTGCGTGAACGAAGGTAGCGTCTATGGTTTCAAGATGGTGGGCGGTATCCTTGGCAACGACATGAAGGGCGATGACGGACATGCCTCGATTGTGGGGTGCACCAACAAGGGAGCCGTGACCTGTGTCGATAGTTATGTGGGCGGTGTGGCCGGTCATACGGCACGCGTCGAGGGGTCGTTGACGCTGCTCGAATGTCGTAACGAAGGCGTAGTGACGGCACCCGATACCACCCAACTGGTCGGCAACCTGCGCGGAGACTCTATCATTCTCATCGAGAATTGCACCATCGCCGAAGGTCTGCCGCGACTGCCGATGGATCCGACGACCGGGGCTATTGGTGCGGTTCGCCTTGACGAGAATGCACCGGCTGTCTCGTTTGATGTCCTGGGTCGTGCGGTTTGCCGCAAGTATGGGCTCGTGATTGAGCGTGGCCGGGTGATGTTTATTCCTTCTAGATAGTCTAGATTCTCTAGATTTTATAGAGCTTCTAGATTCTTTAGAGCTTCTAGATCATCTAGATATTCTAGAGCCTCTAGATCTTCTAGACCAAAATAAATTAGCATGAAGCATATCCTTGCTCTTCTTCTGACCTTAATGGTTGTGTGCGCAGCGACGCTGCGTGCACAGCCTTATTGCGTTTCGGGGCGAGTGATAGATGCACAGACTCGCGAGCCGATGGTCTTTGCGACAGTGGTGCATCAGACCACCCAGCAGGGAACGGTCGTGGGAGAGGATGGCCGCTTCATGCTTCGTAATCTTCCCAAGGGAAAAGCCATTATTGAGGTACGCCTCTTTGGCTATGTTCCACAACTTTTGACGTTCACGTTGACGAAGGATACCAGCATCGTCGTGAAGCTTGTCGAGCAGGACCTGCGTCTCGACGAGGTGACAGTTACTTCGCAAAAGCAACACATCGAGACGACGGCCTATACCGTGGACCGAACTTCGCTCGAACACAATCAGATTGTCAACGTGAATGATGTCACCCTGCTGTTGCCGGGAGGCAAGAGTCAGGGTGACCAAAGCCTGATTGACGACCAGCGTATTGCTCTTCGTAGCGAAGGCACAGGCGAAATGGGCAATGCGGCATTCGGTACGGCTGTCGAGGTGGACGGACAACGCCTTTCGAACAACGGTGAGATGGGCGAGACCACAGGCGCTTCGACTCGTACGGTCACCACCAGCGACATCGAAGAGGTGGAGGTCATCACAGGCATCCCGTCGGTGGAGTACGGCGACCTATCGAATGGCATGGTGAAGGTGAAGACACGACGCGGCAAGACACCCTATATGGTGGATGTCACCTTGAAGCCGCACACCAAACTTGCCGCATTGGCCAAAGGCTTCAGCCTGGGAAAGACCGGACAGGGAGGAATCCTGAATGTGTCGTACGAATGGACACAGTCAGTCAGCAGTCTCACGTCGCCCTATACTACCTATCGGCGCAACGGCCTCTCGCTGCGCTATACCCGTCAGTTCCTCAAGGAAAAGGCCATACCGCTCAACTTCAACCTCGATGTGAAAGGCAACCTCGGAGGTTATGACAGCAAGAGTGACCCCGATGCATTCAACGACACCTACACGAAGAAGCAGGACTATGCCTTGCGAAGCCTGATGCGTCTGCAATGGCAAGTGGGCAGACCGTGGCTCTCTTATCTCGAACTGTCGGCCGACGTCAGTTTGGAGGACAAGGAGCAGCGTGTCAACAACAACCGAAGCAGTGCCACCTCACAACCTGCACTCCACACCATCGAGCAAGGCTATCACATAGCCGACGGCACAGCCATCGTCATGGGACCGACGGGCTATTGGTACGAACTTGCCATCACCGACTCGAAGCCCGTTGACTTTGGCGTACATCTCAAGGCAAAATGGGACCATGAGAAGTCCCTCGGTGGGGACTATCGGGTAGAGAGTCATGCCAAGGCAGGCTTGGACTATACGGCATCGGGCAATGAAGGACGTGGCTTGTATTACGCCGACGACACGTTTGCCCCCACCTGGCGTGAGGCCCGTTATGACACGTTGCCCTATATGCACAATCTGGCAGTCTATGCCGAGGAACAGATGGCGCTGCAACTGGCAAAGAAGCAGGACATGAAGTTCAGTTTCGGCCTTCGTGAGGACATCACACACATTGCGGGTTCGGAATATGGCACGGTGAACAGTCTTTCGCCGCGCGGTTCGCTGCAATATGGCGTGCACGGCAAGAAGAAGGAACTTAGCATCCACGCAGGTATCGGCAAGAGCGTGAAACTGCCATCCATGCAGGTGTTGTTCCCCACCATCTCGTATGTCGATTGGCAGACGTTTGCAAGCGGCACCACCGCATTGGGCGAAGCTTGCTATGCCTACTACACCCAGCCCTCGTCGGCACTCTATAATGCGTCGCTGAAATGGCAGTACAGCCTGCAACGTGAAGTAGGAGTGGAGGCGAAGTTGGGTAAGACGCGCCTTTCGCTGACCTACTTCAACACGCGCACCTTCAACCCCTATCTTCGCACGTCGGCTTACCTACCGTTTAGTTACGAACTCACTTCGCCCATCACGGCTGCCGATTTCC
>JAZQBS010000076.1:0-3263 GCA_045545875.1 Bacteroidales bacterium | reverse complement strand
CGACGAGGACGGCGTAACTCCTTTGAAGGACATCAACGGCAATGACTCGATCAAGACCATCTACGTGCCCGACGCAGCAGCCTTCCGCAAGATCACCTCTACCACCGACACCCAGTGGACAATCGAAACCGAGGGTCAGGTAGTGACCGGCGAGACGAACCTGAAGCCTGAGGTAGGCGTGGGCAACGGTGCTACCGGCCGCTATGCCGAGACCGCATTCGACGCCATCGGCACTCCAACCAACGGCGTAGTTGACTTCGGCGGCAAGGTTTCGGGCGAACCCTACACCATGCGCGTTGTCAGCAACGAGAAGTTCGCTGCTCCTTTCGACGTAGTTGTTTACCTTGGCAACGGTTCTACCGGCTCACCCAACATCGAGATTCAGGTTTCGGCTGATGGCGAGAACTGGACAAAGATCGGTGACGTGAACTTCTGCACCACCCAGCGCTACTGGAAGAAGACCCGCGTACATCAGGGCGAAGAGGGCGAATTCTTCGTTCGCCTGGCACAGGTAGGCGGCAGCAGCAAGGCTCAGCTCTACGACTTACTCGTCATCACCACCACTGCCGAAGTCGGCATCGAGGAGATCAGCGAGGACAACGTTCGCGGCAAGCAGCAGATGTTCGACCTCTACGGTCGTCAGATCCAAGCTCCAGCAGCCGGACAGATCTTCATCCTCAACGGCAAGAAGGCTGTTCAGTTCTGACAAATTTGCAACTTCTTTATAGCAATCGCACGGGGTCAACGCCTCGTGCGATTCTTTTTTATTTTTTTATTTTGTTATTTTTTCTTTTTCGTGTATCTTTGCACACAATTAGAAGAAACAATACTACGCCGTCAGTTCTGCAGCTTGACCCCTGCGGATTGAAAGGGAATCCGGTGCGAATCCGGAACAGTCCCGCTGCTGTATGTCATCACTAACCCACGGGCCTCGGCATGTCACTGTCCATGTTAACAGACGGGAAGACTGCCCAAGGGGATGACGAGTCAGAAGACCTGCTGACGACTGCCCAGGTTCTCGAACCTTTCCGAACCCCAAGCCTCTGGCTTGGAATATCCTGCGATCGACAGGAGGGCGAATGTTCAGTTAACGCAACAAGAATGAGACATCTGATGCGTATCGTCCTGCTCATATTTTTGGGCAGCGTTGGACAATGGATTACTGCCATTGCCCAGGATTCGGTGCGCGTGATTGAAAACGTAACCGTTCGCAGCAAAATCAGATACCACGAGACGATAACGCCGCAAACCTTGAAGGGCGAGGATCTGGAGAAAGTGAATGCCCACACTGTGGCCGATGCCCTGCGCTTTATTAGCGGTGTACAACTGAAGGACTATGGAGGAATCGGAGGCTTGAAGACGGTGAATCTGCGTTCCTTGGGCTCACAGCACGTGGGCATCTACTACGATGGCATAGAACTTGGGAATGCACAAAACGGGGTGATTGACCTTGGCCAGTTCTCTTTGGACAACATCGAGGAAGTGAGCGTCTATCAAGGGCAGCGCTCGGCAATTATGCAAACGGCTTCCGACTTTGCAAATGCCGGCAGCATCTATATCAAGACGACGAGTCATTTGGGCAACAGGGCAAAGAGAGAACGTGGCAACGAGGCGACGAAAAGTCAATATCTGAAAACAAAGATACAATCAGGGACTTCGAATCTATTAAGACTTTCGGCCTTTTTTGAGACGAATATAAACAAAAACCTACTCTTGTCAGCAAACGCAGAATGCCTTTCGACCAATGGAAAATACGAATTCCGATATCGTCGACGCAACCACGATGGAAGCATCGCCTACGACACCACGGCAACGCGGCAGAATGGCGATGTGCAGGCGCTTCGAGTAGAAGTGAATCTCTATGGAAACATCGTGAACGGACATTGGCAGGCAAAGGCTTATACCTACCATTCGAATCGAGGCATACCGGGCGCCATCGTCAACAACGTGTGGCGACGTGGCGAACGTCAGAGCGACGACAACACTTTCGTGCAAGGTTCGTGGCAGAAGGATGTGAATCCGATTTACACGCTTCGCGCCATGGCAAAATATGCCAATTACCGCACACATTATTTAAATAAGGATACGACGCAAATGATGGTAGATAACACCTATCGTCAGCAAGAGGCGTATCTGAGCCTTGTGAATGTCTTTGAAATTGCGCCATGGTGGAGCGTATCCTTGAGCGATGATATGAGGTGGAATTATCTCGATGCCGATATGCCGCTCTTCGTTTATCCGACACGATGGTCAATGCTCAGTTCTTTGGCCACCGCAATGGATTTGAACAAGGTGCAGTTACAGGGAAGCATTGTCTTTTCGCAGTATTTGGATAAAACACGTTCAGGTTCACAAAAACAATCAATCAATAATTGGACCCCTGCCCTCTTCGCCAGCTATCGCCCATTCGACTACGTGCAGCTATCCGGTTTCATCAAGAAAAGCTATCGGATGCCCACCTTCAACGACCTCTATTACACCAATATCGGCAACGCTTTCCTCAAGCCCGAATCCGCCTTGCAGTATGATCTGGGCTTTCGTCTCTCCAGTTCCCATCACGTCGATGATTCCGCCGATGACGCCCGGGTCCCCAGTGTTTCAGTTAAAACCATCGATGGTTTTACACATAACCCAACCCTCACCGGAAGCCTTGAGCTCCACCTCTATCACAACTCCGTTCACGACAAGATCGTGGCATACCCCAAGGGGCAACAGTTCCGATGGACAATGCTCAATCTTGGACGCGTGCATATCGACGGCATTGATGTGCAAGCACAAGGATCGTGGATGGCTATGAAAAACCTACGCCTTTCATCAAGACTGCAATACACCTACCAACGAGCGCGTGATGTGACCGACAAAACGACGTCATATTACGGTGACCAGATACCCTATACGCCTTGGCACAGCGGCTCGGCAACACTGATGGCCGATTACAAGGCTTGGGACCTTGCCTACAACTTCGTCTATACCGGCGAGCGATATTGCCAGCAAGAGAACATCCTTTACAACCACGTAGAGCCTTGGTACACCAGCGATATTCACCTATCTTGGCGGCATTCTTTCGAAGGCTTTTTGTGCAAGGTGACCTTGGAAGTCAACAACCTCTTCGACCAACAATACGACGTGATCATCAACTATCCAATGCCCGGGAGAAACTTTAACGTGACTATCCAATGCGAATTCTGAAACTATTGCTTTGGCTCCTGCCTTTGTGTCTGTTCTCGTGCCGCGAGGATGAATATGTCACGTATATGACTGAC
>JAZQBS010000075.1:0-9840 GCA_045545875.1 Bacteroidales bacterium | reverse complement strand
GTTCATCCTCCTGTTCCTGCTTTTCTATCGTCTCGGCGAGGCATTACTTTCGAAGATGACGATACTCTTCCTCAAGGCTCCCGTCGAAACCGGAGGCCTTGGACTCGATAATGCGGAATATGGTCTGATCTATGGTACGGTAGGCGTGGGCATGCTTACCATCGGAGGAATCCTGGGTGGTATGCTTGTGTCGAAGTATGGCTTGAGGAAATGTGTCATTCCACTGGCGTTGATGCTCAATGTGCCCGACCTGCTTTATGTCTGGATGTCGATAGCCCAGCCCCAGAGCCGTCTGCTGATCGGTTCGCTGGTAGGAGTGGAGCAGTTTGGTTATGGTCTGGGCTTCACAGCCTATATGGTCTTCATGCTGCAGTCGTCGCAAGGCAAGTTCTCCACTTCGCATTACGCCATCCTCACCGCCCTGATGGCATTGGGCATGAACATCCCGTCGATGCTGAGTGGTTGGATGCAGGAGTCGTTGGGCTACACCCAGTTCTTCTGGGCAGCAGTAGCCTGCACCGTGCCAGGTATGATTCTTTCGATGATTCTTTGGAAGGGTTATCCAAGGGGAGTAAAAGGGGAGTAAAAGGGTTATCCAAGGGGAGTAAAAGAGTAGTAAAAGGGTTATACAAGGGGAGTAAAAGAGTAGTAAAAGGGACAAATGTATCACTGGGTCTATTCTTAACAGGCGAAGGTATTGTCCCTTTTACTCCTTTTTTACTCCTCTTTTACTCCTTTTTTACTCCCTTTCCTCATCTTCTTTTCCCTTTTTAAATCCTGCCGGCTCTTGCTGATGCTTACCAGATACACACCCGTAAAGACGAGGACGATGGCTATGGCCTGACTCCATCCGAATACGCCCAGTCCCGTGATGGCACTTATGAGGCATGCCACCGTGGGCTGGACGTAATTGTATATGCTCACCACGGTGGGACGCAGCACCTTCTGCGCACGAATCATCAGGATGTAGGCGAGGAAGGTTCCGAAGAACACGACGAAACTCGTTTCGAGCCAGGTCCTGATGCTAATTTCGGCAAAAGGAATGGCGCTGAGATGCCGGAATGAGAAAGGCAGGATGACAAGACAAGCATAGGTGAAGGTCCATTTCATGACCGTCACGACATGATAGCGCTGCACGATGTGCTTGAAGAAAGTCAGATAGATGGCGAAGCTGCATTGTGCGCCCACCACCAGCAGGTCGCCGAGGATGTTGCCTTCGGCTTTGGAACCTCCTGTCGACGTGCTGCTCAAAATCAGTATCAGCGCTCCCGTCACGCCCAAGGCAATGCCCAGCACCTTCTTCGAAGAGATGGGCTCCCTCAGGACGATGGCAGCCAGTATCATCGTGATGATGGGCATCGTTGTGGTCATGATGCTGGCATTGGTGGGGGCTGTGATGCTGAGGCCGATGGTATAGCAGCACTGGTTGCAGATGACGCTGAACATGGCCACGAGGAAGAACTTGAGCAGATCGCGCGTCGGCACCTTCTCCTGCTTCTGTCCCGTCACCTTGAACATAAACGAAGCAAGCCAGAAGCACAGACAAGCACCCATGACGCGGAAACTCACCATGTCGATGCCCCCTATGCCGTGCAGCATGGCGTCCTTCCCGATGGGTGACATCAGTCCCCAGATGATGCCGGCACAGCCGATGCACAGATGCGCCAGGATAATATCTCTTTTCATTGATTTTTTATTTTACACGAATTATCATTAATTTACCATTAATTGGAGATGCATGATTATTTCAGCCTATTTGATCATTCTTGAAAATTCATGTCAATTCGTGGTAATTCGTGTTTAAAATAATCATCAGAGCCACTGAATCGGAGTCATCCCGTGCTGCTGCAGGTAGTTGTTGCACAAGGCGAAGTGGTTGCAGCCGAAGAACCCGTTGTAGGCCGAGAGGGGCGAAGGATGCGCACATTCGAGCACGCAGTGTTTGCGCCCGTCGATGAACACCTTCTTGTTGCGGGCATTGCGTCCCCACAGCAGGAAGACGATGTTCGAACGATTGTTGGCAAGCGCCTTGATGGCAGCGTCGGTGAATGTCTCCCAGCCCTTGCCTGCATGGCTGTTGGCCATGCCTCGCTGCACGGTGAGCGAAGTGTTGAGCAGCAGGACGCCCTGGTCGGCCCAGGCGCTGAGGTCGCCGCTGTTGGGTAGGGCCGTGGCACGTCCCACCGACCTTGGATCGGCACCAGGCATCACCATGGGAGGTTGTCCGAACTCGTTGACCAGTTCCTTGTAGATGTTGAGCAGCGAAGGAGGGAGGGCAATGCCCGGCTGCACCGAGAAACACAGGCCATGAGCCTGCCCCGGTTCGTGGTAGGGATCCTGTCCGAGGATGACAACCTTCACCTTGTCGAAAGGCGTGCGGTTGAAGGCTTCGAAGATGAAGCGTCCGGGCGGATAGCACGTCGTGGTCTGGTAGGCACGGCGCACGAAGTTGGTAAGTATCTCAAAATACGCGCTGTCGAACTGTGGCTGAAGTTGCTGGCGCCACGATTCCTCAATCTTGACTTGCATAGCAAAACGTTTTCTAATTATCCCGCACTTATCGAAAAGTGCGCCGCAAAGATAGACACATTTTCCGAGAAAAACAAATCCTGCCCCTCTTTTTATCTTTTTTTCTTTTTTCTTTTTAATCAGATGATTGGATATTATGGAAATTAAGTGATATGCAAAGGTGTCAAATAAGTGCAATAGTCCTTTGCGCGATTGCACAATAAGGACATTGTGCAACAAATAATTTGGAAATGTGAAGGAAAAATTTAATATTTGCACTATAAATTCCATTAATAGTTACCAACGCATAAAACACGCAACAATTATTCCATGAAAATCGGATTATTCGTACCCTGTTATGTAGATGCCCTCTACCCCGAGGTGGGCGTTGCTGCCTACAAACTCCTCTGCAGCCTGGGGCTCGATGTCGAGTATCCCGAGAAGCAGACCTGCTGTGGTCAGCCCATGGGCAATGCCGGCTTCCAGAACAAGGCTGAGAAACTCGTCGAGAACTATGACGATTTGTTCCGTGGCTATGACTATGTCGTGGCTCCTTCGGCCAGTTGTGCTGCCTACGTTAGGTTTTTCCATGATGGTATCGTTGGGCACGAGTGCGAAGCTGCCAAACGTACCATGGACCTTGTCGAATTCCTCCATGATGTCATCAAACCGACCTCACTGAAGGCCAAGTTCCCGCACAAGGTGTCGCTCCACAACAGTTGTCATGGCGTTCGCGAACTCGGCCTGTCATCACCTTCCGAACGCAATGTGCCCAGGTTCAACAAGATCAAGGACCTTCTTCAGCTCGTCGAAGGCATCACCGTGATGGAGCCCGAGCGCCCCGATGAATGCTGCGGCTTCGGCGGCATGTTCTCGGTCGAGGAGCCTGCCGTCTCCACCCGTATGGGCAAGGACAAGCTTCGTCGTCACATGGCTACCGGTGCCGAGTATATCACCGGCCCCGACTCTTCGTGCCTGATGCACCTGCAAGGCATTGCCAAGAAGAATGGCGAACCTATCAAATTCATTCACGTCGCACAAATTTTAGCAGCCGGATTATGAGTACCAAACACAGTATTGCTGCCGAGAAATTCAATCAGGATTCAGGCAGAGTAACCCGCCACGACCAGACCTTCTGGAGCGTGCGTTCGAAGCGCGACGGCCTTGCCTATCAGCTTGAGGAGTGGGAGCAGTTGCGCGAATCGGCCAACCTCATCAAGAAGCACACCATCACCCATCTTGCCGACTACCTCGAGCAGTTCGAAGCCAATGCCAAGAAGAATGGCGTGCATGTGCACTGGGCAAAGGATGCTGACGAGTACAACGACATCGTCATGCAGATCATGCGTCAGCACAACGTCAAGAAGGTGGTGAAGAGCAAGTCGATGCTTACCGAAGAGTGTCATCTGAACGATAATCTTATCAAGCACGGCATCGACGTGGTCGAGACCGACCTTGGCGAACGCATCCTCCAACTTATGGAGATACCACCCAGCCACATCGTCATGCCGGCCATCCACGTCACCCGCGAAGAGGTGGCAGCCTGCTTCCGCGAGAAGGGCATCATCGAGAAACATGGCGCCCACGCCGCTGAAGGCCTGCTGAAGGAAGGCGAGGACTGGCGCACCAGTTCCGACCCCACCTATCTGACCCGTGCTGCCCGCTATCACCTGCGCGACAACTTCATGGAGGCCGACTGCGGAATGACAGGCGGCAATTTCGGAATTGCCGAGACGGGCGACATCGTGGTTTGTACCAACGAGGGCAATGCCGACATGTCAACCTCGATTCCCAAACTGCACATCGTTTCCATCGGCCTGGAGAAGATCATCTCCAACTACAAGGCAATGGGTGTCTTCCAACGTCTCCTCGCTCGCCATGGCACAGGCCAGGCCACCACGGTCTATACGTCCCACTTCCGCAAGGCACGTCCAGGAGCTGAGATGCACATCATCCTCGTCGATAACGGGCGCAGCAGCATCCTTGGTAACATCGAGCACTGGCAGACCCTCAAGTGCATGCGTTGCGGTGCCTGCATGAACACATGTCCCGTCTATCGCCGTTCGGGAGGCTATTCCTACACCTATTTCATCCCAGGGCCTATCGGCATCAACCTCGGTATGCTCAAGGATAAGGAGGCCAACTACCACAACTGCTCGGCTTGCTCGCTCTGTATGTCGTGCGACAACGTTTGTCCCGTCAAGGTCGATCTTTCGACGCAGATCTACAAGTGGCGCCAGGAACTCGACTCGATGGGCCATGCCGACCCTTTGAAGAAGATGACGTCGGCAGGTATGCAGACGCTCTTCGAGCATCCTTCACTCTACACCACTGCGCTGAAGTTCGCCCCGTTGGCCAACCATGTGCCAGCCTTTATGACCAACATCAAGGCCAACACGTGGTGCTACGGACATACGATGCCGGAGTTCGCTAAAGAATCGTTCCACACATTATGGAAGAAAGGAAAAGTAAAATGAGCAGCAGAGAAGAAATACTCAACAGGCTTCGTGGTAATGTACGCGAGACCTACGATTTCCCCGACCTTGGCTTCAAGAAACTCGAGTTCGCCGACCCCGTGGCCCAGTATATCGAGACTACCACAACCACAGCGGGTGCGCGTGTCTTCGAAATCAAGCCTACCGACGACATCAACGCCAAGATCCGTGAGGCTTATCCCGATGCCAGGATAATTGCCAGCAACATCCCGGGTGTCTTGGCCGACAAGAACCCCGACACCGTCGAGCGTGCGCAGGACCTTGAGGATGTCGATGTGGGTGTCATCAAGGGCGAAGTGGCTTGCGCCGAAAATGGCTGTGTGTGGGTTCCCCAGACGATGAAGGAGAAAGCCATCTGCTTCGCTTCCGAGACGCTGGTGCTCATCGTGTCGCGCAAGAACATCGTCAGCAATATGCACGAGGCCTACGAGCGTATCAGGTTCAACGACTACGGCTTCGGCACCTTCATCTCAGGCCCATCCAAGACCGCCGACATCGAGCAGTCGCTCGTCTATGGCGCCCAGGCTGCCCGTGGCCTCACTGTCTTCCTCACTGATTAATTAGGATATTAAGGGATATTAAGGGATAATAAAGGATAATTGGGGACATCACCTTGTTTCCGTTCGGTCACGTCCGAGAGAAGCGCCTATCGAAAATTGAACCCCAAAAACATACGTCCCTAAAAATCCCTTAGAATCCCTAAAAATCCCTTAGAATCCCTAAATTATTAATTATTAATTGATATTCTCCATGGCAGCATTAGTTTCCATTATTCCTATTTTATTGCTCTTTACCCTGATGCTTGGCTTCAAGATGCCAGGTTGGAAGAGCGCCCTTATCACGTTTATCGTGACGTGTCTGCTTGCAATCTTTGCTGCTCCTGCTCTCAACATGTTTCCTGAGGCATTGCAGGACAAGAGCATCGTTGGCGTCACCTGGTGGGCATTCGTCGAGGGTGTCCTCAAGGCCATCTTCCCGATTTTGATTGTCATCCTGATGGCTATCTATAGCTACAACATCCTTGTGGAAGACAAGCAGATTGAGGTGATCAAGAAGCAGTTCACTTCCATCAGCGACGACAAGGGTATCATCGTCCTGATTCTCGTGTGGGGCTTCGGCGGTCTCCTCGAAGGTATGGCTGGTTTCGGTACGGCAGTGGCCATCCCTGCAGCCATTCTCATCGGCCTCGGTTTCAAGCCGATGTTCTCTGCGTTGGTTTCGCTGCTCGCCAACAGTGTGCCTGTGGCCTTCGGCGCTGTAGGCATCCCTGTCACCACTTTGTGTAACGAGATTACCCCTGGCGGCTCTGCTCCGGCCGATATGATTTGCGAGATTGCAGGTCTTACCGTCGTCCAGCTCTCTCCACTGTTCTTCCTCATCCCCTTCGTCATCCTTATGCTGACCGACAAGTCTGCCATCGTGAAGAACATCACCCTGACCCTTTGGACGGGCAGCATCTCGTTGGTCGTACAGTATGTCTGTGCACATTTCCTGGGAGCTGAGACTCCTGCCATTCTTGGTTCGATTGCTGCTATCGTCGCCATCATCGCCTATGCCAAGCTGTTCATCCGCAAGAAGGTTGCTGTTGCTACTCCCGATGGTGGTACTGTGGAAGTGGAAGTTGGCGGCAATGCCGGAGGAAATGGTTACACACTGGGCGAGACGTTTAAGGCTTGGAGCGTCTATATCTTCATCCTTGTCTTCATCCTTGCTTCCGGTGCGCTCTGTCCTCCCATCAACAGCTTCCTGAAGAGTCATCTCGTTTCGGCAGTGGCTTTGCCTGTCATTGGCTCGACCTTCAAGTTCGGCTGGATCAGCAATGCCGGCCTGATGCTGTTCCTTGGTGCAACGATCGGTGGTCTCATCCAGGGTGTCTCGTTCGGCAAGCTGATGGCTATCCTGGCTAAAACGTTGGTCAACCTTCGCTTCACCGTCATCACCATCATCAGCCTTATCGCCATGTCATCGGTGATGAACTATTCGGGTATGATTTCTGCCATCGCTGTCGGCCTCGTGGCCATTACGGGCAGCTTCTATCCGTTCTTCGCCCCGCTGATTGGCGGTATCGGCACATTTGTGACAGGTTCCGACACGTCGTCGAACATCCTCTTCGCAAAGTTGCAGGCCAATGTGGCTGGTCAGCTCGGCTTGACCCACCAGTCTACCTTCTTCGGCTTCGATGGCAATGAGACCAACTGGCTGGCTGCCGGCAATACCACAGGTGCTACAGGCGGTAAGATAATCAGTCCCCAGAGTATCGCAATTGCTACCGCTTCGTGCGGTATGGAGGGACAGGATGGCGAGATCATCAAGAAGGCCCTTCCCTATGCCTTCATCTATCTTGTCATCGGTGGCCTGATGGTATATTTCGGGCTTTGATCACTCCACCTTTTTTATTACTCAAGTTTCGCATTTACTCAACTTGATGGATAATAAGGGATATTAAGGGATATTTGGGGAAATTAAGGGACGACACCATGTTTCCGTTCGGTCACGTCCGAGAGAAGCGCCTGTAGAGATTGGGACCCAAGAAACATACGTCCCTTAAAATCGCTTAGATTCCCTTAGAATCCCTTAGAATCATCAACTTTCGCAAATGCGAAAGTTGAATTATTAATTGATTTAGATGAAATGCTCTTTTAGTTTTTTGATGTTTCTGCTGCCATTCTCTGCAATGGCAACAGATGATTTCAAGGAGGATTTCAGCAGTTTCACGGGTTCCTATAGCAGTGTAGCCGAAGTGACGCTGCCTACTGGGGTGTGGACCGTATCGGGTGTGGGAGCCAATACTTCGAACGGGAATACCGCAGTGAAATTCAACAGTTCCAACAGTTACCTCGTCACGCCCTTGCTCAGCCAGCCTCAGAAGGTTGGCTTCACCTATCGTTCGGGCGGTTCGAATAAGCCCGTCACCGTGAGTTATACGCTCGATGGGGGTGCAACGTGGACCGAACTCGACAAGTTCACCATCACCAGTTCATCATCGACCTTCGCTTCCTACAGCAAGCGGACGGGATTGGATTCGGTTGCCAATGTCCAGTTCCGCGTGCTTTGCTCCGCATCGAATGTCTATGTCGATGATTTCACGGTGAAGTTCTACGACCCCGAAAGCGAGGTGACGGGCGATCCTGAGGACAGCACTTATGTGGTGGAGGGAGTACCTATCCCCACCCGACCGTTCACCGAATCGGTGAACACCTATTACATCGCTCCCGATGGCGACGATACTGCGGGCGATGGCTCGTTCGAGAAGCCTTGGATGAATCTGCAGAAGGCAGTCAACGAGGCCGCCCCTGGCGACCATATCGTTTGCCGTGGCGGCACTTATCATTTCACCTGGCGCGATTCGTCGAACAAACTCACCGTGCGCCTCACCAAGTCGGGCACCGCCGAGGCTCCCATCACCATCCGCAGTTATGAGGATGAGGTGCCGGTCTTCGATTTCGAGCAGCAGCTTCGCGAAAAGAGCGTAGGCGATCGCGGTATGCTCATCACGGGCAACTACTGGGTGCTCTTTGGCCTGCACATCACCCATGCAGCCGACAATGGCATCAAGCTCGAGGGCTCGCACAATCGCATCGAACGCTGCGTCTTCTCCTACAATCTCGATACGGGACTCCAGTTGGGCTTCGGGCATAATTTCGCCGACTCGGGCCACGGCTCGTCCAACAATGGTGAGTTCTGTGCCTACAACGACGTGATCGATTGCGATTCGCATCACAACTGCGACTTCGACAGCAACTACGGATCGGATGCCGATGGTTTCGCCTGCAAGATGCACAATGGCAAGGGCAACCGCTTCATCCGTTGTCGAGCCTGGCGCAATTCCGACGATGCCTGGGACCTCTTCGAGACCGATTACAGCGTCATCATTGCCGAATGCTGGGCATGGGAGAGTGGCAATCCCGAGGACCATCTCTGGGTGAAGGACTATCTGTCGGGCTCCGCCTCGTTCAGCGGCAACGGCAATGGCATCAAGCTCGGAGGCAACGGATCGGGAGGATCGTCGAAAGGCATCCATTACGTCTACAACTGCATTGCCTTCGGTTGTGACAGGACGGGTTCGGTGAAGGGTTTCGACTGCAACCATCACAAGGACGGACACGTCCTCATCGGCTGCCTGGCATTCGACAATGGTTATGACTATATGTTCGAGTCGGGCGGATCGGCTGCCAACACCTTCTTCTACAACAATGTCTGCCTCGGCCGTCAGGAGATCTGTGTCGGCACCGACGACTACAATGCCATCGTCACTCCGATGTCGAAGAATGGCTGGACCTACAATCTCGTCACCGGATTCTCGAAGGACGATTACGTCTCGCTCGACGAGGAAGATGCCCTCAAGCCACGCAGCATCGACGGCTCGTTGCCCCGACGTTTCGGCCGATTGTATAGCGACAGCCGACTTATTGATGCAGGCAATGCAGCCTATGGCATCCCCGATGATTTGCTGGAGGACTTCCCCTTCCTGAGGCAGGAAGTCACAGGCGCAGCCCGTGACCTTGGTCCCTACGAGCGCAAGACGGCAGTGTCGCATGTCGAAGCCATCGAGACCAACGTGTCGCCAGTCACATCCGTTCCCATCAACCTCTTCGGCCAACCTGTTCCCGAAGGCTATAAGGGTTTCCAGGTGCGTGATGGCAGGAAAATCCTGCAAAGATAAGTCCAGGCACACCACAATTCTTGGGGCAAAATGCATTTTTTGCCCCAAGAATTTGCTTTTATAATTTTTTTGCCGTATCTTTGCACCCGCAATTTCGGCAACATCGGTCCCATAGTTCAATGGATAGAATAAAGGATTCCGGTTCCTTCGATTACGGTTCGACTCCGTATGGGA